>JASHSR010000192.1 GCA_030038645.1 Gammaproteobacteria bacterium | reverse complement strand
GTATAGCGGCCTGGTGCTCGCCCCGCCCGACTGGCAGCAGGGCGATGGGTTTCGCATGGTGTACGTGCACGCGCCCTGTGCCTGGATGTCGCTCATGGTCTACACGACCATGGCCGTGGCATCGGCCGTCGGGCTCATCTGGCGCATGAAGGTGGCGCACGCCGTCGCCGCGAGCTGCGCACCGGTCGGGGCGTCCTTCACGGCGGCGGCGCTGCTCACCGGCATGCTCTACGGCCGCCCGATGTGGGGTACGTACTGGGCGTGGGACCCGCAGCTCACCTTCGAGCTGGTGCTGCTGTTCATCTATCTCGGTTACCTGGGCTTGCGGTCGTCGTTCGACGATCCGCAGCGGGCGGACCGCGCGAGCGCGGTGCTGGCGATCGCGGGGTTCGTCGACGTGCCCATCATTCATTTCTCGACGTCCTGGTGGAACTCCCTGCACCAGGCGCCGTCCGTCATGCGGCTCGGCAAGCCGACGATGACGCTGCCCATGCTCATTCCGCTGCTCATGATGTTGCTCGGATTCACCCTGTACTTCATCGCCATCCTGCTCGTGCGGCTGCGGGGGGAAATCCTGCGCCGCGAGCGCTCGGCGAGCTGGTTGCGGGAGGCGGTTGCGCCATGACGGCATTCTTTCGCATGGGGGGGTATGCTCAGTACCTGTGGCCTGCTTATGGGATTACGTTCGCAGTGGTGATTCTGAACATAGTCTGGGCGCGGCGGGCGCTCGCGCGCGCGCGTAGTGAGGCTCGACGCCGGCTCGCCGTGCGGGATGAGCTGGTTCTACATGGAGAGGAGGCATGACTCCCCGCCGCCGTCGCCTGCTGCTCGTTTGCGGGATTCTCGCAGGCGTCAGCCTCTCCGCGGGGCTCGCGTTGAAGGCCTTTCGGCAGAACGTCACGTTCTTTTTCGTCCCGTCACAAATCGTCGCGGGCGCCGTGCACGGCGGCGAGCGCTTCCGCCTCGGCGGCATGGTGACGAAGGGCAGCATTCACCGCGTTCCGGGCAGTCTCGAGGTCCACTTCCTGGTCACCGACTACAAGCATACGGTACCCGTCACCTATACCGGCGTGCTCCCCGACCTGTTCCGCGAGGGGCAGGGCGTCATCGCGCACGGGCAGCTCAACAGCGCCGGCGTCTTCGTCGCCGACCAGGTCCTCGCCAAGCATGACGAGAAGTACATGCCCCCCGCGATGGCGAAAGAGATCGAGGCGGAGCACGGCGGGGTGATGCCGTTCGGCACCGCGGGCGACCGCTTGCATACGCCGGCGCAGACCCCGCCGACGCAAGCCCCGCCGACACAAATCTCGCCGGTGCCGCAGTCGGCGTTGCAAGCGTTTCCCGAGTCACTCTCGTCCACGCGGGCTTCGCGGGAAGCCTCGCCGCCTGCCTCCGAGGGCCCGCCTCAGGCTTCCGCTCGACTGCCCGGGGGATCGTGATGCTTCCAGAGCTCGGTCATTTCGCGCTGATCCTCGCGATGTTGCTCGCGTTCCTGCAGGCCGTCTTCGGCATTGCCGGGCCGGCGCTCAACCGCGACCGCTGGGTCGCGGCGACGGTGCCCGTCGTCGCGGGACAGTTCGTCATGATGGCGACCGCCGTGGGCTGCCTCATCGCGTCCTTCGTCAACTTCGATTTCTCGGTGCGCTACGTCGCCGAGAACTCGAACTCCGCGCTGCCGCTGTTCTACCGCGTCACGGCGCTCTGGGGCGCGCACGAGGGCTCGCTGCTGCTCTGGACGCTCATCCTGGCCTGCTGGACGGTCGCCGTGGCGCTCGGCACGGCGCGGCTGCCGAAGCGCTTCTCGGCGCGCGTGCTCGGCGTGCTCGGCTTCATCAGCTTCGGGTTCCTGCTGTTCACGCTCATCACGTCGAACCCCTTCCTGAGGCTCGAGCCCCCTGCGGCGGACGGCGTCGATCTCAATCCGCTGCTGCAGGACCCGGGGCTCGCCACGCATCCGCCGATCCTGTACACGGGGTACGTCGGGCTTGCCGTCGCCTTTGCGTTCGCCTGCGCCGCGATGCTCGAGGGCCGCACGGATCCGATCTGGGCGCGCTGGACGCGTCCCTGGGCCATCGCGGCCTGGGCGTTCCTCACCTGCGGCATCACGGCCGGCGCCTGGTGGTCGTACTACACGCTCGGATGGGGCGGGTACTGGGCGTGGGACCCGGTCGAGAACGCCTCGTTCATGCCGTGGCTCGTCGGCACCGCGCTCATTCATTCGCTCGCCGTGACGGACAAACGGGGCCTCTTCAAGAGCTGGACGCTGCTGCTCGCGCTCGTCGGGTTCTCGTTGAGCCTCATCGGCACCTTCCTCGTCCGCTCGGGCGTGCTCGTCTCGGTGCACTCCTTCGCCGCCGACCCCACGCGCGGCACGGCGATCCTCATCTTTCTCTGCATCGCGATCGGCTGCGCGCTCGCCCTCTACGCCTGGCGCGCGCCGCTGCTCAAGTCGACCGGCGGCTTCGAGCTCACCGCGCGCGAGTCGTTCCTGCTCTTCAACAACATCCTGCTCGTGATCGCGGCCGCGACGATCTTCGCGGGCACCATCGCGCCGCTCGTCGCCGGGGCGCTCGGGCAGGGCGAGCTCTCTGTCGGGCCGCCGTACTTCCGCCCGACGTTCCTGCTGCCGATGCTGCCGCTGCTCGCGCTGCTCTCCATCGGCATCCACGCGAACTGGAAGCGCGGGCGCATCGCGGATAGCCGGCGCGCTCTGCTCGTGACGCTCGGCCTCGCGTGCGCATTCGCGCTGGCCGTGGTGCTCGGCGTGTACTCCGGGCGGCACGTCTTCGCCGTCGTAGGCCTCGCGCTCGGCGCGTGGATCATCCTCTCCTCGGCGGTGGACCCGATCGATCGCATCCGCCGGCACCTCACGCTCTCGCGCGGCGTGCTCGGCATGACGCTCGCGCACGTGGGGCTCGGCGTGGCCGTCATCGCCCTCTCGGTCGTCGAGCCCTACACCGTCGAGCGCGACATCGCGCTCGGCGACGGACAGAGCGCGAACGTCGGCGGCTACGACTTTCGCCTGATCGGGACCCGCGACGTCGACGGCCCGAATTACAGCGCGACGCGCGCCGAGGTCATCGTGAGCCGCAACGGACGGACGGTGACGACGCTGTACCCCGAGAAGCGCGAGTACTGGGTGCGGCAGCAGGAGGGCACGAAGGCCGGCATCAAGAACGAGTACGGGACCGACCTGTTCGTCGCGCTGGGCGATGATCTCGGCGCGGGGCGCTGGAGCATGCGAGCCCAGATCCGCCCGATGATCGCCTTGCTGTGGCTCGGACCGGTGCTGATGGCTCTCGGCGGCTTTTGCGCGCTCACCGAGCGCCGCTACCGCCTCGCCCGCTCCGCGGCGTCCGCCCTGGACGCCGGCACGCAGGCGGCAAAGGAGACGGCCGCTTGAGCGCCAGGCCGCACCTCGCTCGCTTTCTCATTCCGCTCGCGGCGTTCGTGTTGATCGCGGCGGTCTTCGCATTCGGCGTCAAGCACTCTCCGCAGGTCGGTGTCGTCCCCTCGCCGCTGGTCGGCAAGCCCGCGCCAGGGTGGAATCTGCCCGTCCTCGATGCGACCGGCCGGACCTTCGGCTCGAAGGAGCTGCGTGGCCGCTGGTACGTGGTCAATGTCTGGTTCAGCACGTGCTTCGCATGCCACGACGAGCATCCGACGCTGCTCAGCATCGCGCGGCATACCAGCGTCCCGATCATCGGGGTCGATTGGAACGACGACGATGCGCAGGCGGCCGACTATCTCACCAAGCTCGGCAACCCGTACACGACCGTCGTGACCGATCACGACGGCCACTTTGCCATCGACTGGGGCGTCTACGCCGCTCCCGAGACCTTCCTGGTGAACCCTGCCGGAGTGGTGGTCTTCAAGCAGATTGGAGTGATGACTCCCGACGCCTGGCGGAAGGAGTTCGCCTCGCGCCTGCCTTCGAGGCTCCTCGGAGGCGCATCGTGACGCGCGTGCGGCCGCTCGTGACATCCGCTTGCGCTTTCGCGCTGCTGCTGCTCTTGTGCACGGTACCGGCGCATGCCGTGGATCCCACACGAATGCCGACTCCGCAGCTCGAGGCGCGATATCTCGCGCTCACCCATGAGTTCCGCTGCCCGGTCTGCGAGGATGAGAGCCTCGCGGACTCGGACGAGCCCTACGCCGCGGAGGTGCGCCAGCAGATCCGCAGCATGCTGCTCGCCGGGGATTCGGATCGGCAGATCAGCGACTTTCTCGTGTCGCGCTACACCGCGTTCATCACGTTCAAGCCCGCATACTCCCTGCGCAATGCGTGGCTGTGGCTCGCCCCGGTCGTGCTGCTCGTCATCGGCATCCTCGTCGCCTGGCGAATCATCCGTGCCCGCTCGGAGCTCGTCGACCAGGATGCGGCGCCCGTCGACGACGACCTGATCCTGCAGCCCACGCCGCAGCCGCCGGACGCTCGGCTCCGGGACCGGCGACCGACCCCTGCGGTCAAGAGCGCAACGCCCAGATGACCGCCTTCGTCATTCTCGCCGCCGCGCTGACTCTCGCTGCAGCCGCGGCCGTCGCCGTGCCGCTCCTGCGGCGCGCAGATGGGGCCTCCCGCGCGCCCTGGGCCGCCGTCGCAGCGGTCGCGCTGCTCGCGGTCGGGGCCGTGGCGCTTTATGCCACGCTCAGCAACTGGTCGTGGTCCAAGGCGGCGGCGGCCGAGAGCGCCCCGCAGACCATGGTGAGCACGCTCGCGCGCCGGCTCTGGCACCACCCCGACGACCTCAATGGCTGGACGATGCTCGGCCGCTCCTACATGGTGCTGCAGCAGACCCCGCTCGCCGTTCGGGCGTACGAGCGCGCGAATCAGCTCTCCGGCGGCCAGAACGCCGATGTGCTGCTGGGCCTCGCCGAAGCGCTGTCCGTCGAGGACGAATCCCAGTTGAACGGCCGTGCGGGCAAGCTCATCGAGAAAGCGCTCGCGCTCGAGCCCCGCTCGCCCGAGGCGCTGTTCTTCGGCGCGGCGGCGGCCGTGCATCGCGGCGATCTGCCTCTCGCGCGCCAGCGCCTGGTCGCTTTGCTCGCGCTCAACCCTCCGGACACCGTCAAGCCGATCATCGAGCAGCAGATCACGGCCATCGATCAAAGACTCGCGGGCGGGGACTCCGGGGCGCGCGAGTCGGCCCAAGCAGGGGAGTCGGCCCAAGCAGGGGAGTCGGCCCAGGCAGGCGAGGCGAGCGCGGCGAACGGAGACGACTCCGCAGCGAGCGCCGCCATTCGCGTGAGAGTGGCGCTGTCCCCGCGGCTGCGCAAGCAGGGCGCTGCGGGCGCGCCGCTCTACGTTTTCGTCCGCGATCCCAAACAGCCGGGACCGCCCCTCGCCGTCAAACGGCTCGAGACGCGGTTTCCGCAGACCGTGGAGCTCACTTCCGCGGATGCAATGATTGCCGGACACGGGATCGTCCCCGGCCAGGACGTTGAGGTGGTGGCGCGTATCTCGCGCTCCGGCAGCCCGATCGCGCAGAAGGGCGATCCATTCGGAGAGGTGGCTTATCACGTCGGGCACGACGGCGTCGTCGAAGTGGTCATCGACCGCTTGACGCCCTAGCGCCGCTGGACGGTTGAACGAACGGAGTCCGGGTGTAGTCTAATTGGGTAACGGGCTCGCGCGGGCGACGGCATGTGTCTTGCTGCTTCGCGACGAGCTTCAATCGACTACGAGGAGTCAAGCTCATGGCACAAGGAAGGACTCAGGAAGGTCGCACTTCCAATCGCGGATTTGCGTCGATGGACCAGGAGCGCCAGCGCCAAATTGCCAGCATGGGCGGCAAGGCTGTGCCCGACTCGAAGCGCAGCTTTTCGCAGAAC
>JASHSR010000191.1 GCA_030038645.1 Gammaproteobacteria bacterium | reverse complement strand
TCTGCCAGCCGTTCACCAGCTCCTCGAGCGTCTCGCGCAGGCCCGCGGTCTCGAGCCCGTGAGGGCGCAGACGGGCGAGCATCCCGCGGATGAGCTCCATGATCTCGCTCGTCAGCCGCTCGATTCCCAAGGCGCAGGCCTCGATCTTCGGCGCTCCCGCGGCCTCGCGCGCGATGTACGCCGCATCGACCTTGATCGCCGTCAGGCTCTGCCCGAGCTCATCGTGCAGCTCCCCCGCGAGGCGCTTACGCTCCTCTTCCTCCACGGCGATCAGCCGCCGCGTCAGCTCGCGGCGCTGTGCCGCCGCCTCCCCGAGCGCGGCCGCGCAGCGATTGAATCGCTGCGAGATCTCCGCGAGGTCCTTCAGCCGGAAGCGCGGCAGCCGCGTGTCGAGCGCGCCGCCCTCGAGCGCCGTGAGCGCCGCCTGGATCTGGCCGACCGGCCTCAGGCCGCGGCGGACCATCGAGTAGATGCTGGCCACCATGGCGAGGAGGGTGACGCCGAGCAGGGCGAGATCGCGCTCGACGCGCTCCTCGAGCTCGGCGATCTCGGAGAGCGGATCGGAGGAGACGCGCAGTGTCCCGAGCGGCATCCGGCGATAGGAGATCGGATAGGTGAAAGCCTGCTCGGCGCCCGGAGGCAGGAAGGCGCGCGCGAGCCGCCACGCCTGGCCCTCGTCGGCGGGGCTGGCCGCGATTTGAGCGCCCGTCGGGTCGAGCAGCGCGATCTTGACGTGTCGCAAGGGCGCCGCGTTGCGGACGGCGCGCACCGCGGCGGCGCGCGCCTCAGCGCCGCTGCTCGAGGCGCGGATGTCGCTCTGCAGGTCGAGCAGCACGCGCGCGAGCTGCATGGACGCATCGATCTCGCGCGTCACGTCCGTGCGGATGGACCACAGCGGCGCGAGCACGCTCACGCCGAGCGCAAAGAAGGTGATGACCGCGATTCCGAGCAGCAGGCGGGTGTGCAAATACATGATCGTCGCCGTCTTCGCCGAGCGGCAGCTTCGCGGTCGCTGCGCGGATTCGTGAGGTCGGCGCGCGGCGGGCCGCGGACCGGGCAAGGGTCGGCGGCTCCCCCGCCTCGGTGCCGAATTTCACCAATCCGCCGCGACGAGAGTCCAGGGAAAATCTCCCGAACACCGGTAGGGATGCTTGCGGGCGGCGGCAGGGACGCTGGCCGGCGGCGGCCCGCAGGCCCGCAGGCCCGCAGGCTCGCAGGCCCACAGGCTCGTGACGACTCCACGGAGCTCGTGGGCGGGCAGCCGCGAGGCTCGTGGGTGGCAGCCGCCAGGCTCGTGGGCGGGCGGCCGCGAGGCTCGTGGCGGCTCCCGGGCCGCTCGCGGGACAGGGCCGGTGGCTTGCGATACCATGAGATCGTCGCGAGCGATGACTTCCGGATGATGCGAGTCGGTCCATTCAAATTCGCCGCACGGAAGCTGACCGCCAACCTCGTGCTGGCGGCGTTCGCTTTGCGTACGTTGATTCCCGCCGGCTTCATGCTGGCGGAGGGGCATCCGCTCACCGTCGTCATCTGCCCCGACGGCTTTCCGGCGCGTTTGCTCTCGCGAAATGCGGATACGATGTCCGGCGTGGCCGGCATGCGCGGAACGTCCGCGATGGCCGGCATGGCCGGGATGGCCGATACGCCAGGCGTCGGACACCACGTGCCCCGAGGTGGGCCTGTCCCGTCCCACGGGGACCGGCAAGGCGGCGGCCATTCGCAGACCGAGCATTGTCTCTTCACGAGCGGCTCGAGCCACGGGCCGATTCCGATTCTTACGGCGCCCGTCTCCCTTGCCCGCGTCTTTCATCGGGTGACGGTCGCTCCCCGGGAGCTCCCGGCGAGCGTGCGCCTCGTGTACATCCCGCCGCCGCGGGCGCCTCCCATCCCCGCCTGATCTCTGTCCCTGCCTGCGGCGCGCGCTCCCTTCGATGCGGGGCGTGCGCCCGTTTCCATTTCCGTTGAAGTGCCCTCGCCGTCACCTGTCGGCGGGCGGCCTCATCGGCGACGTGCCGCACGGGCGAGTGCTCGTGCGCACGCTTGGAGGGCTCCGCTCAAAGGGCGAGCCCGGGGAGTTTTCACGTGGTAGATCGCATCAAAGGGCTGGCAGAGCGCGCGCGCCGCCCGCTCCGAGGTCATCGGGTCCCCTCCGGGGTGGCCGTTCTCTCCATTCTCTTGCTCCTTCTTCCGGCGCGTGGCTGGGCCGCGGCGTATGGCAGCGTGAGCGGCATCGTCCGGGACGACGGCGGCCGTCCGGTCGCAGGAGCGGAGGTGGCGCTCGAGTCCGCCGCGCACGCGATCGTACGGCGGCGCACGGACTCGACGGGCCGCTTCGATTTTCCGAATGTGGCGATCGGCCACTACCTGCTCAGCATCTCGCGGCGCGACTTCGCCTCCCTCAGCCGGCCGGTCACGGTGAAGGCGGGATATTTCCCGTTCGCGGACATCGTGTTGGCGCCGTCCTCGGCGCTCGCCGAGGTGACGGTGGCCGCGACGCGGCTGCCGGTCGTCGCCTCGATCACCCCGATCACGATGGTGAGCCAAGAGAACATCGAGAGCACGCCGGGAACGACCAACGTCAACAGTCTCGCCATGATCACGGACTACGTGCCGGGGGCGTACCAGGCCCATGACATGCTGCACATGCGCGGCGGCCACCAGACGAACTGGCTGATCGACGGAGTCGAGATTCCAAACACCAACATCGCGGAGAACCTCGGCCCCGAGATCGATCCTCAGGACATCGAGACCCTGGGCGTCGAGCGGGGCAGCTACGAGGCCGACGAGGGCGACCGCACTTACGGCATCTTCAACGTGATCCCGAAGAGCGGCTTCGGCAGCGACGACCAGGCGGCGCTCGATGTGACGGCGGGAGATTTCGGCCAGACCAACGACTACGCGAGCGTCGCGAGCCACACGGGCGACTTCGCGTACTATGCGAGCGTCGAGGGCAACCGCAGCAATCTCGGTCTCGAGACCCCGGTCTCCCAGGTGATCCACGACGACTCGCAGGGATTCGGCGCGTTCACCAACGTCCAGTACAACCCGGGCGCGCAGGATGCGCTGAGCTTCGTCGCCCAGTTGCGGCAGGACGATTATCAGATCCCGGATTGCACCGCGCCGCTCGACGACGACCCGCAGTGCGTCGGACAGTTCGGCGACGTGCAGGGCGAGGCGGACAATTTCGCGCTGCTGTCCTGGGCGCATACCTTCACGAACGACGCGGTGCTCACGAGCTCGCTCATGTATCACTTCGAGCGGGCGGACTATGACGGGGGCGCCGGCGATTATCCGGTCATCACCACTTTCCACCACAGCTCGCAGTACGAGGGCGGCGAGGAGGATCTGCGCATGAGCGTCAGCCGCAATCATCTGGATGTCGGCGTATACGGCTTCGCGCAGCAGGATCAGGCCGACTTCAACCTGGCGTTCACCGACGGCAGCTCGCCGGCGCTCGCGGAGTTGGAAAGCCCCACGGGCGGGCTCATCACCGCGTGGGTACAGGATACCTTCGAGGCTGCGCATTGGCTCAACCTGTCGGCGGGCGTGCGGCAGTCGCGCTTCCAAGGCCTCATCACCGAGAACGCGACCGACCCGCGGCTCGGCGCGACGGTGCTGCTGCCGCGACTGAACTGGGTGCTGAGCGCCTTCTGGGGCAAGTACTACCAGGCCCCGCCGCTCGAGACGCTCTCCGGGCCCTTCGTCACCTACGCGACGGAGCAAGACACCGCGTTCCTGCCGCTGCGCGGCGAGCGCGACACCGAGCGCCAGTTCGGCGTGACGATCCCGGTGAAGGGCTGGAGCATCGAGGCGGACTACTTCGTCACCGAGGCGAGCAACTTCTTCGACCACAACCCGCTCGGCGAGTCCGACATCTTCCTGCCGATCACGGACCAGGGGGCGCTCATCGAGGGGCGCGAGCTCACGGTGCGCTCACCGCCCTTCTGGCCGTACGGACAGGTGCACCTCGCCTACTCGAACCAGACGGCGGATTGCTTCGGGTCGATCACCGGGGGGCTGGTGGTGCCCGGCACGGCCTGCGGCAACTACGTCGCGCTCGACCACGATCAGCGCAATACGCTGAATATCGGCTACAACGTCAATCTGCCGAGCCAGTTCTTCGTCGGCTCCAACCTCTCGGTCGATTCGGGACTGTCCAACGGCGATGCGCCACCGAGCCACCTGCCGAGCTACGCGGTACTCGACCTCACCGTGGGCCGCCACATCACGCGGGACCTCTCGGTGTCCATCACGGCCCTGAACGTCACCAACCGGCATCTGCTCACCGACAACAGCCTGACCTTCGGTGGCGTCCATTGGAACGACCCGTTCCAGATCTACGCCGAGGTGCGCTACAAGTTTCGCTATTGATCCACGCCCTCGGGAATCAATCTTGCATGGCGGGGGGCGATGGTCATCGAGACGGAGGATCTGTGGAGGACCTACGGCCGCTTCGCCGCGCTGTGCGGCCTTACCCTGCAAGTGCCTGAAGGCAGCGTCTTCGCGCT
>JASHSR010000190.1 GCA_030038645.1 Gammaproteobacteria bacterium | reverse complement strand
CGATGATGATCGCCGTGTCCCGCCACTCCGGGCGCTGCTCGATGAAGTTGATCACCTGCACGAGCCAGGCCTGCTCATCGAGAGGGTCGGAGTAGCCGGCATGGCCGTCCTGATAGGAGGGCGCCTTGAGGTAGGCGACCGCCGGGAAGTTACCGGCTTCGACCGCGGCGTAGAAGTCGTTCACGTCGTACTCGTGGTTGGCCGGGTCGACTTGCCCGTTCGAGTCATAGGTGTGGCCGATGGCGGCCGTCGAGGCAGGGCGGGCGTGAGTCGGGTTACCCGTGGAGGTGTAGTACTGGAACCAGGCGTGATGCGGCGTGTAGTCGCTCTCGTCGACCCCCGTGACGGTCGAAGTGGTGCTGCGCTTGCAGCTCGTCGTGCCGTTGGCGTTCGTCAGACTCAGATCGAATCCGCCCATGAAGCTGCCCCAGGGGATATTGCGCTCGTTGAGCAGATCGCCGATGTTCTTGCCGAGCATCCGGATCTGAGCGTTGCTGCCCGAGCAGACGTCGTAGGGGTCGACATCGCTGATGTCGGTGTAGCCGCCCTGGCCATCTGGAATCTCAAACGATGTGCTCGTGCTCGATACGACGATGTCCACGCCGTTGGTCTGCCCCGAGACCGCTTCGATCGCTCCTGGGGTCGAGGGCCCGTACGCGGCTCCGTAAGCGTTGTCGCTCATCGCAAAATGCTGGGCGTAATTCCACAGGGCCGTGACGGTGTTACCGTCGTAATAGCCCATCACTTGACCTGTCGTGCCGAAGGCGCCGGCGCCGCCGGAGGTTCCCGCGCCGGTATACTTCGGAAACAAATCGACCTTGCCTCCGTCGTACGCCTGCTGCTCGGGGGTGTAGTCGTGATCCTGGTCCGCCGTCGCGGCCTGCGTGCGATCCAGGCGAAACGGATCGGCCGCGCCCGCGCCGTTCGCCGGATTGAGGTTGGGATTGTCGGTCAGAAGGTGCGCGGTCACGAGATCGTTCACCTCCGGTGTGAACGGCGCGGAGTAGAACGGCGGCTCGCCGGGCGGATTCGCGGCCTTGGGGTAGGTGGCGAAGTAATGATCGAAGGAGATGTTCTCGTCGTAGATCACGACGAGGTGCTTGATCGGCGTCGCGGTCTGCGGGGCGCCGAAGGCAAGATCGGCCGCGAAGGCCGGCACCGTGGCATGGCTCAACATGGCGGCGGCGCCGATGAAGGCCGGCCAATGTCTGAAGGATGTCCTCATGAGGCTTGGCTCCCTGGTGAAATCGGAGTGATGTCCGACCGCGGCGGGTGGGCCGCCGCTGTCGGGATCCAATCAGGCCTCGCGAACTGTAGAGGGGGAAGTTGTTCGCGGTGTTTCACGCCGATGTCAGAACGGTTACGCGCGCGGAACCGGCCCCTCGGGGAGGGGCGGAGGGGCGCGGCGCTGCTCGGCGTGGCGCTATCGGTGGTGCGCGCTCGCGAGCGCGCAGCGCGGGTCCAGCAGCGTTTCGGCCCCGGGGACGTATTTGCCGGCGAGTGCGACGAAGCCCGGCCCGTCCTTGAAGTCCATGCCCGCCACGAACAGCGTGAAGCGACCCATCTCGTCCTTCGCGCCCGGCAGGCCGTCCGCGAGCAGCTCGAACGGATTGGCCGAGTCGAGGTCGCGGCCCATGATTCGGATCGCCCGATAATGCAAGTCACGCATCGTCAAGGGTACCCACGTGCGCCCGACTCGCCGCGCCGCGGCGCGTAGAGCGTCGTATACGAAAGGGCGCACGCAGCCGATATGGATGTGCAGTTGATCCTGGCTGCGCGCCCAGATCGAGTTGACCGCGAGGCCGACCGCTTCCCTCGGAACCTCGTGTCCCACGACGCTCTGGAGCACGGTCCGGGCTTTCCAGGCGGCCGCGAAGTAGTTGAGCGCGCCCGGGGCCCTGAGCTCAGGGCTCTCGATTCCGCTGATGCTCTGCGTCGGGATCAAGAGGAAATGCGCACCGCCCTTCTGATCGGCGAGGAGAGCAAAGCCCGGCGCTTCGGCTCCGCGGCCCGTCAAGCGCACGCTGATGCATGGCGCAGGGTGGTGCGTCCGCAGCCAATTCGGGATGCATTCCTGCTGCACGATGAAGCGCAGCTGGTTCCGCCCGACGCCGTATGCCGAGACCGCCGCGGCGAGCGCGGCGATGCAGCCGGCGCAGAGGAGCCCCGCCCGAGTCACTGAAAGAATTCGGCTCCCGGGGGCCGCCCGTTGACCCACAGCTCCGAGGAATCCCAGTGCTCGGCGATCAGGCCCCGATCGTCGATGCGAAACATGTCGAACCAAGTCATGTAGTAAATGTGGTCGGGGTTCTGCCGGTCCCTGACCTTGCGCACGGTGCTCACCGTGACGATGTCGCGCTCGGCGGTGATCGCGACCACGGGAGCCCTGATTCTCGGCGCGACGGGCCGCGGCGGACGCACCGTGCTGAATAGCTCGACGAACGCGGCGCGTCCGGACGCCACGTTGGGATTGTGCTGGATGTAGCTCTCCGTCATGTAAAGCGGCGCCTTGTCGAGGTGGCCGCCCTCGAACACGATCCGCCAGAAGTCGAATACCAGGCGCTTGTTGCGCGCGAGCGCGGGATCGTCGCTCCTCAGCATGGAGAGCTGATCGGGATTCTCGACGGGTGGGACAGGCGCACCGATCATCGCGAGGAGGCTACCCAAACTGGGCCACCACAACAAGCTTTGCATCGGGCCGGGGGCGGTCAGTCCACGATGATCCGGGCATTGCGCTGGTAGGTCCAGTAGGCGTTCGCCCAGTCGATCAGCACGACCAAGCGATTGCGAAAGCCGATCAAGAAGAAGATGTGCGCCACGAGCCAGAACCACCAGGCGAGCACGCCCGTGAGGCGGATGCGCCCCAAGTCGACGACCGCCGCCATGCGGCCGATCGTGGCGAGGAGGCCGTAGTGCTTGTAGCGGAAGGGCTTCGCGCCTGAACCCTGGAGTCTTGCGCGCAGTGTTCGCGCCACGTGAGTGCCCATCTGCTTCGCGGCGGGCGCGATGCCGGGCACGAGGCCGGAGGATTGCGGGACCCTCGCCAAGTCGCCGGCGACGAACACTTCGGGGTGGCCCGCGACGCTGAGATCGGCCGTGACGGGCACGCGGCCGGCTGAGTCCACGGCGACGCCGAGAGAGCGCCCGAGCGGCGAGCCCGCGACACCGGCGGCCCACAATACCGTGCGCGCGGCGACAGGCTCCGTGCCGATCAGCACGCCGCGCTCGCCGACGCCGGTGATCGGGCGCCCGGTGTGGACCCGGACGCCCAGGCGCTCGAGATGCCGCCGCGCGCTCGCGGATAGGGGTTCGGGGAAGGCGGGCAGGACACGCGGTCCGGCCTCGATGAGCAGCACGCGAGCGGTCGCCGGGTCGATGCGCCGAAACTCTCTCTTGAGCGTATGGCGCGCGATCTCGGCGAGCGTGCCCGCGAGCTCGACGCCGGTCGCTCCGCCGCCGACGATGACGAACGTCAGCCAGGCGTCGCGCTCGGCCGGATCCTCGGCGGCTTCCGCGCGCTCGAAGGCACGGAGCACGCGCGCACGCATGGCGAGCGCGTCCTCCAGCGTCTTCAGTCCCGGTGCATGGGCCGCCCACTCGTCGTGACCGAAGTAAGCGTGCGCCGCACCCGTCGCGACGAGCAGATAGTCGTAGGAGTAGCCGGCCTCGCCGATGCGAACTTCCCTCCCTGCCGTGTCGATCGAGGTGACATTGCCCAAGAGCACGGTGACGTTCGACTGGCGGCGCAGGATGTGACGCAGCGGCGCCGCGATCGAGGGAGCCGCGAGCCCGGCGGTCGCCACCTGGTAGAGCAGCGGCTGGAACGTGTGATGGTTGCAGCGGTCGATGAGCAGAATGTCGGCGCGAGCGTGGCGCAGGCCTCGAACGGCCCACAGTCCGGCGAAACCGCCGCCGATCACGATGATCCGTGGCCTCGATCCCATTGCCTGCGCGGAGTCCGTGTGCCAGAGCACTCGGAGCGTACTCCAACACGCTCGCTCGATGCCATCCGCGCGCATCGCCGGAATGCAAAATGCACTACACTCGAGCGATGAGCGTCTCGGGAGCGGGGGTGCAGATCTTGAGAGACATCGCCCGCCGCGCGATGCGCGAGCGCCATTTGGAGCCGCAGTTCTCGCCTGCGGCTCTGCGAGAGGCGGAGTCGATCGGCCGGGCCGCGATCGGCGCCGCGGGCGACATACGCGACCTCCGTGCACGCCTGTGGGCGTCGATCGACAACGACGACTCGCGAGACCTCGACCAGCTCTCGGTCGCGGAGCTCTTGCCGGCCGATGGGGTCAAGATCTTGGTGGCGGTCGCCGACGTGGACGCACTGGTCACGCGGGGATCCGCCATCGACGAGCACGCGCGGATCAATACGACTTCCGTCTACACCGTCGCGCAGATCTTTCCGATGCTTCCCGAGAGGCTGTCGACGGATCTGACATCCCTCGCGGAGGGCGAGGAGCGGCTGGCGATCGTCATCGAGATGACAGTGAGCGCCGAGGGCTCGGTCACGGCCTCCGACATCTACCGCGGCGTGGTCGTCAACCGCGCGAAGCTCGCCTACAACGGCGTCGCGGCATGGCTCGAGGGCGCCGGACCCCCTCCCGAGAAGCTCGCCGCGGTGCCGGGCCTCGAGCAACAGCTGCGCATTCAGGACCGGGTGGCCCAGCAGTTGCGGCAGGTGCGGCACACGCACGGTGCGTTGAGTCTCGCCTCGAGCGAGGCGCTTCCCGTGCTCGAGGGTGAGGTGCTCCGCGATCTTCGTCCCGAGCAGAGCAACCGAGCGAAGGAGCTGATCGAGGACTTCATGATCGCGGCGAACGGCGTGACGGCAAGATATCTCGCCAGCCGGGGAGTGCCGTCGTTGCGCCGCGTGCTGCGCACGCCCGAGCGGTGGGGGCGGATCGCCGCGCTCGCAATGGAGCACGGCGAGCGATTGCCGGTGGTCGCGAGCGCCCAAGCGCTCAATCAGTTCCTCCTCAGGCGCCGCCGCGCGGATCCGGCGAGCTTTCCGGATCTGTGTCTTGCGGTGATCAAGCTCCTCGGGCGCGGCGAATACGTGCTCGAGCTGCCCGGCGAGCCGGTGGAGGGCCACTTTGGGCTCGCGGTGAGCGATTACACACATGCGACGGCGCCCAATCGGCGGTTCCCCGACCTGATCGCGCACCGCTTGCTCAAGCGCGCACTGGCCGCCGGGCCGACTCCGTACTCCGAGGCCGAGCTGCGAGCGCTTGCGGCGCACTGCACGGCGCAGGAGGACAATGCGGCCAAGGTGGAGCGGCATTTGCGCAAGTCGGCCGCTGCGCTGCTCCTCAGCTCTCGTGTCGGCCAGCGCTTCGATGCCGTCGTCACCGGCGCCGGCGAGAAGGGAACCTGGGTCCGCATCTCGACGCCGGTGGCCGAGGGCAAGCTGGTCGGCAGATTCGAGGGTCTCGACGTGGGCCATCGCGTGAGCGTCGTGCTCGTGCACACGGATATCGTCCGGGGGTTCATCGACTTCGAGCTTACGCGCTAGCCGCCCCACCGTCCCTGCGCGGCGCTCAGGCGCCGGAGAAAGCTCAAGCGGTCACGCCGTGGCGTCCTTGATGCCGAGACGCTCTTGGGCCTGCCGGGACATCTTATTGACCGTCCAGGGCGGGCTCCAGATGAGATCGATGTCCACCTCCCGGATCCCCGGAATTTTGAGACCTCTCTGCCGCACACCGGCCTGGATGTAGTCCTGCGCGGGACAACCGGGCGTGGTCATCGTCAGGTGCACCCACAGAACGTCCTCATCGACGCCGATGCCATAGATCAATCCCAGATCGACGATGTTCTCGCCGAGCTCCGGATCGATCACCTCGCGCAGCGCATCGATGATCTGCAGCAGACCCGGTGGGTCGCTCATTGGGGCAGTCCGCGGCGGATCAGGAGGCGCACGCTGCCGTCGGATTGCGGCTCGGTGTGAATCTGCGCGCGACGCTTCTCGAGCTCCGGATACAGGAATACGGGCTCGCGCTCGTTGAGGGCCTCGAGCACGGCCCCGGCGGGGAGGCGCTCGAGCGCCTCGAGAATGCGCACCATCGGCTCGGGTGGCGCGAGATGGCGGTTGTCGAGGCGAGCGAGGGGCGCCGGCCAGTCGTGCGTGTCCGTGTCCTGGTGACTGCCCGGCCTCGCCTTCTCGGCCGCGGCGGGAGTGGAGATCGGCGAGAACAGCACTTCCCAGTCGCCCGGCGCGCACTGGTGCGCCTGATGCCGGAAGCCCTTGCGGCCAAGCACCGTGTAGAGCGGAAGCGGCTCGAAGGTCGCGAGCAGGCGCAGGCTCTGCCCCGGTCGCAGCGCGTCCACCGTCTTGAGGATCCTCGCGAGGGGCTCGCCGCCGCGGCGGAGCTCCTCGCGTACGTCGAGTGTCAGCGCTTCGGGATGCGGCATCGAGCTCTCCTCCTCGCTCATCGATATCCGGAGCGCGAGCGTACGAGCTTGCCTGGACATGGGCCTTGACGGCCGTCAATTGCCTGCACCGCTCGCGACGGTAGTCTCGCCACGGCCGAGGCGCGCTCGGCGATTGGGGTGTGGGTATGGAGGATGCCTCCATTTCTTTAGTTGATTGGGCCGCGAGGCAGGCGAGGAGGTGGGATGTGCCGCCCGGGTTCACGGCAGCGCCGACCCATGCCGAGACACCGGTGAGGCCGTGAGCGGGCCGAGCGATCGCCTGTCGCGCTATACGCCTGCGATATTCGCTTGCGCCTTCATCAACTTCGTCCTGGCGCAGCTTGCGGCCGCCGGCGGCATGACGTGGCCGGCGCTGCCGCTGCTCGCGCCCACGACGCTCGCCGTGGTGCACCTGACGACACTCGGCTGGCTTACGCTGCTGATGCTCGGTGCGCTCTTCCAGTTCGTCCCCGTGATCAGCAACCGGCCGCTGCCGAGCCAGAGGCTGGTGCTCGCGACGCTCGTGCTGTTCGAGTGCGGCCTGTGGACCCTCGTTGCGGGCTTCATCGGCTTCGCGGGCGCGCTCGGTGATCTCTTGCCGGCCGGCGCAGTCGGAGTGCTCGTTGCCGTCGCGCTCGGCATCGCCAACCTGCTTGCGCCCCTCTCGCATGCCGCGCGGCGCAGCCTGCCCGCCCGCTTCGTGCTCGCGGGCCTCGGCTCGCTCATCGTGACCATCGCGCTCGGCGTGTGCTTCGCGCTCGCGTTGCAGGTGCCGAGCCTGGCGGCACGCCTCGGGCCGCTGCTCGGCGCAGGGCTCCCGGCGCACTTGCTCGCAGGGCTCGCCGGCTGGCTCACGCTGACGGCGGTGGGTGTGTCCTACAAGCTGCTGCCGATGTTCCTCCTCGCCCCGGAGGAGCGCGGGGCGCTCGCCGAGGCGGTGTTTGCACTGCTCGCCGGCGGCACCGCTCTCGCGATCGCCGGGGCGGTGAGCTTCGCGCTCCTGCATTCGTCCATTTGCGGCACGATCGAGACTGCGGGCGTCGCGCTCGCAGGCGTGGGCACGGCCCTCTATCTGGGCGATGTGGCGCGAATCTACCGTTCCCGCCGCCGGCGCACGATCGAGCTGCACAATCGCGCGGTGCTCGCCGCATTCCTCGCCCTGGGGCTGTTGCTGCCGGCGGCGCTGCTCTGGCAGGTCGGGGCGGACTTCGCAACGCCGCTGCTCGTGGCGCTCGCGCTGAGCGGCTGGCTGAGCGGTCTTGCGGTCACGCAGCTCTACAAGATCGTCGCCTTTCTCAGCTGGCTCGTGCACTTCGGCGGAAAGCTCGGCACCGCCACGGTCCCTCGCGTGCAGGACCTCGTCAACGAGTCTCGCGGCGTGCTGGGATTCGGGCTCTTCTTCGGCGGAGTCGCCGTGCAGGGCGCGGGAGCTGCGCTCGCCGCCTCCGGGCCGTTTCGGGTCGGGACGGCGCTGTGCCTGCTTGGAACGCTCGCTCTCGGCCGGGAGTACTGGCGCGCCTGGCGTCTGCGCTACGTCGCGCAGGCCTGAGCGGCAAGCGGCGGGAGCCGCTGGAGGGACGCGAGCCGCGGGGCGCGCGGCCGCGGCGCGCCTAGCGGTCCGCGCACTCGCTCAAGGCCTGCGGATCGAGGATCTCGACGATCTGCCGGCGCACCGCAATGATGCGGCGGTCGGCGAGCGCGCGCAGCCCGCGCGACAGCGTCTCGGGCGCAAGCCCCAGCTGCCCGGCGATCAAGGTCTTGCGCGCGGGCAGCCTCACCGCGG
>JASHSR010000189.1 GCA_030038645.1 Gammaproteobacteria bacterium | reverse complement strand
CCTCTACATCGACAACAGCTCGATCGATCCGACGGATGCGGCGTACGCGACGCTCATCAACAAGCTCAACTCGATGAGCTGGTGGTTGTACCCAGAGGGCAACAGCGGCACGCCCATCACATTCAGCGGCAGCGAGCTCACGATCAACAACACGACGTTCACGGCGAAGGACTCCTCGGGCGAGGACTCGGTCGACTGGATGACGAATTACTTCGTGAGTCAGAGCTATACGCCGAATCCCTCGATCGACGGCCTGTTCATGGACAACATGTTCTGGGAGCCGACGGTCTCCGGCGACTGGAACCTCTCGGGCGTGGACACGCCCAATACGAGCGCGCAAGCGGGCACCTGGCTGCGCGAGGGCTATGCGGAGTACCTCACCAAGGTGCGTGACCTCATGCCGGGGAAGCTGCAGCTCGCGAACATCGCGACGTGGGGCCAGCCGCAGGCCGTTTTCCCTGAGTTGCAGGGCAAGCTCGACGGCGGCGTGATGGAAGGACTCATCGGCGCTTCCTACTCGATCGAGTCCTACGGCGGCTGGCAGGCCATGATGACCTGGTACGCCAAGTCGATGGCGGCGCTCGACAGCAATCAGCTCGGCATCTTTGGCCAGGAGGGCAGCCCGACCGATTACCAGTCCATGCGCTACGGGCTCGCCTCCTGTCTGATGGGCAACGCGTACTACAATTTCAGCAACTCCGCGTCGGAGTACTACGGCGTGAACTGGTTCGACGAGTTCAACGTCAATTTGGGCCAGGCGACCTCGCCGCCTCCGACGGCCGCGTGGCAGAACGGCGTATGGCGCCGGGATTTCCAGAACGGCATCGCGCTCGTCAACCCGAAGGGCAACGGCCCGCAGACCGTGAAGCTCGAGACGTCTTACGTGAAGATCAAGGGCACGCAGGCGCCGACCGTCAATGACGGCTCGACGGTCACCTCGGTCACGCTGCAGGACCGGGATGGCATCATCCTGCTGCGCCAGAATCCGATCTCGGCGCCGAAGCCGCCCACGAACCTCACCGCGCAGTGATTGCGGCGCGCGCCGCGACTGTTGCCGTCGCGCGCACGGCAATAGCTTATTGGGCGCGCACCGCGACGGCGCCAGTCGGCTCCCATCGGGGCGCGGCCGGCAGGCCGAGCACCAGATCGGCGATCTCCGAGCCCTCGTTCAAGCGCCCGACCGCGCGGAAGCGGCCGTCCGGCTCGAGCCGGAACACCGTCGCATGGTTTCGCCGCTCGCCGTTCTCGGCGGGCACGGTGCGGCACACGACGAGCAGTCCGAGCGGTCGCAGCCGCTCGCGCAGGTTGGCGAGCATGCGCTCGAGTGTCGGCTCGTCGAAGTAGCGGCGGTTGAGCAGGTTCGCCGCGCGCACGACATGGAAGCGTTGCGGGAAGCGCCGGTCGCGCAGCACGTCGTCCTCCACCCACTCGATCGAGCCGTGGGTGGCGAGCGAGGGGCTCACCAGCTTCAGGGCCCGGCAGGAGAGGCGCATCCGGCGCCGCGACCTGGGCGAGGGCTGCGAGGTGAACAGGCGCTGCGAGGCGAACGAGCGTTGCGAAGTGGACGAGTGCTCCGAGGCGCCTCGGTGCCGCAGCCGGGTGAGCACCGCGCGCAGTGCAGGCGCGCTCGCCGCGCGCAGCGCGTTGAGCAGGTGCAGGTGCAGCCGGACGCCGCAGCGGCGGGGCGGTGGCAGGCGGATCGTGCGGCCGGCAATCTCGAGGTGCATGAGGAAGCCGGTCTGATCGATGAGCAGTCGGACTGCCTCGCCGACGGAGACCAGGAATGCGTCGATCACGGCGTCTCCGCCCACCATGCGGCAGGCGATGCCGGCGCGCTCGAGCGATTGCAACCACTCAGCGGTGCTGACGCCGGATGAGACGGCGACGTCGAGGATATCGAGCGGCCGGGCGGCCGGCAGCAGCGGTTGAACGAGCGCATCGAGGTCGTCGAAGCGCCCGCGGTACGTGAGCTTGCTCGTGCCGTTGCGGATCCAAATTCCGCCAAAGAAGGCGTCCTCGCGTTGCCGCAGGCGCTCGGGGTCGGCAGGCGGCTCGCCGAAGTAGAGCTCGTATGCGGTGAGGGCACGCTCGCCGATCGATGCGCGGCAGCCCGGCTCCTTGGTCGACGCGCCGCGGCCCGGCTCGTCGGTCGATACGCCGCGGGCCGGCTCCTTGGTCGACGCGGCGCGGCTCGGCTCGGTCGTCGATGTGCGGCGGCCCGGCTCCAGTCCAAAGCGCGCGTAGATGCCGGCGAGACGGGCGAGGGCGCTGTCGAGCGAGAAGCGTCTCTCGACGGTCGAGCGGGCGGCGGCGCCGAGCCGCTCGCCGAGCGACGGATCCTCGAGTAGTCGCGCGATGGCCGCGGCGAGCCCCTCGACGTCGCCCGGCTCGACGAGCAATCCGTTCGCGCCGTCCTCGACGACTTGCGGGATGCCACCGACCCGCGAGGCGATGACCGGCAGTCCGAACGACATGGCCTCGAGCAGCGCGATCGGCATGCCTTCGGCGTAGGAGGGGAGGATGAAGGCCGAAGCCGCGGCGAGCGCTGCGCGTTTGCGCTCGGGATCGAGCCAGCCGGGACAGAGGAGACGATCGGCGACGCCGAGGCGGCGCGCGAGGTCTCGAGCCTCATCGATCGCGCCGCGGCCCGCGCACACGAGCTTCAGCTGGGGGAAGCGCCCCGCGATCCGGCTCACCGCACGAATGAGATCGAGCACGCCCTTCGCGGCGCTCACATCGCCGAGGAAGAGCAGCGTGCGGTCGCCCTCCGCGGGTGGCGCGGTCCTCGAGTCTCGCGCCGTGCCGGCGTCCGGCAGAGCAGTCGCTTCCGGGACCGCAGCAGCGTTCGGCACCGCGACCGCGTTCGGCAGCACCTCCACCCGCGCGGCGGGGCAGATGCGCAGGAAGGCCGAGCGCCATTCCTCCGACAGCGCGATGACGAGCGCGGCATGCGCGAAGATGGAGCGCACGAGCCGCTGCGCGGGGCGCGAGCACTCCCGCTCGTAGAACTGCACGAATCCACCGCCGTGAACGTGCAGCAGGTACGGCCGGCGAAAGGCGCGCGCCAGGAGGCACACGACCGACTTGCGCCAGAAGGAGGCTCGCGAGGCCGTCTGGACGTGCACGAGCGGCGCCTCGAGCCGCACGAGCTCGAAGGCGACGGCGATCCACGCGGCGACCGCCGTGCGCAGCTTCAGCCACGTGCTGCCGTTGCGATGCGTCGTGACGTACACACAGGGGAAGCGCTCGAACAGCCCGCCGTCGATATAGCCTTGAACGACGGCCCGGATCCCCCCGGTCCCGGCGAGATCGGTGCCGACCATCAAGACGCTGCGGCAGGCCGAGCGGCTCATCGGGCGGACGCTCTCACGATCCGGACAGCCGGCGCGCGCCCGGATCTTCAGCGGCATCGAGCCTGCGGACGACGAGCGGGGCCTTGCCGGACCGGTCGCGCACGAGCTCCGCGGTCGTCTCGATGCGAACCGCCATCGAGGGGGGGAGCTTCAGGCGCGCGTGCCGCAGCAGCAGCCGCTCGCACTCCTCGTCGAATCCCGGCGCGGGGACGACGAGCACGCGGACCGAATTGGCCGACTCCTGCACGAACTGCGTGCGCACCACACGCGGCACGTCGCGCGGAATGTGATCGATCCCCATCAGGCGGGCCCCGGAGGGCGCGAGCAGGAAGTCGCCGCTCCGGCCGAGGATGCCGAGGAACGGCTCGCGCCCCTCGGCGACCGCCGCGGGATCCGCGCCCCTCGGCAGCCGCATCAGATCGCCGGTGCGGTACCGAACGAGCGGCATCGTGCAATTCCACAGCGTCGTGCCGATGAGCTCGTACACGTCGCCGTCATCCCGCGACTCGGCGAAGCGCAACTCGTTCACCGAATACGTCGGCAGGAATCGGTAGCCTCCATCGCCCTGTCGGTCGCTCTTGTCGCCGCGCCGGTCGCCGTCCGGCCCCGGCCCCTCGCTATCGTGAAAGGCGAATGCCACCCGCTCGGCCTGCCCGTAGTAATCGAGCACGCGGGTCTGCAGCGCGGCTTTTGCGATCTCGCGCGTCGCCTCCGTCAGCACCTCGGAGCTGCACACGGTGAGGGGCACCGCGAGCGCCTCGCCCCGCTCGAGCATCAGCGCGCAGAGCGATCCGAGCACGGTCGGATAGGCGAGGAGCGCATGGGGCGCATAGCTGCGAAGCGCCGCGACGAAGGACTCGACGGTGTGCGAGTCGAGGTGATTCGAGGAGAAGATCAGGCGCCGGCCGCCGTTTGCGACACGGCAGAAAGGCGGGGAACGGTCGGCCGGCGGCTTGATGTCATCGCCCCGAAGCACGGCTGCGCGGCAACGCCTCGGGTCGACGCCCGCGCGCTCGAGCAGCCAGTCGAGCACCGCCTGC
>JASHSR010000188.1 GCA_030038645.1 Gammaproteobacteria bacterium | reverse complement strand
TCAACCTTCAGCCTCGTTCGGCAGGCGCGATGCGGCGCCCGACCGCGGGCCCGACGAGCGCTCGAGCGCACGGTCCCGGGCCTTGGCGCTGAGCGATTCCTTCAGCGCGATTCGACAGGCGACCGAAGAACTCATCGGACCCCTCGCCACGGAGGACTGCGTGGTGCAGTCCCTGCCTGAAGCGAGCCCGACCAAGTGGCACCTCGGGCACACGAGCTGGTTCTTCGAGGAGTTCGTGCTGCAGCGCTTCGCGCCCGAGTATCGGTTCTTCGACGAGGACTACCGGTATCTGTTCAATTCGTATTACGAGTCCGCCGGACCGCGACATGCGCGCGGCGAGCGCGGCCTACTCTCCCGGCCCACGGTGGAGCAGACGCTCGGCTATCGCGCGCACGTGGATGGGGCGATGTCCCGGCTCCTCGGCAGCCATGCCGAATCCGACGAGCTCTGGCGCGTCGTCACTCTCGGCCTGCATCACGAGCAGCAGCACCAGGAGCTCGTGCTCACGGACATCAAGCACGCGTTCTCGCGCAATCCGCTGCTGCCGTCCTATACGCGGCGCGCCGCCGTCCGACCGTCACGCGGCGAGCAGCCGCTGCCGCTCGCGTTCCTCGAGCTCGACGGCGGCCTCGTCGAGGCCGGCCACGACGGGCGCGGGTTCAGCTTCGACAACGAGCTGCCTCGGCACCGGCTGTACCTGCAGCCGTTCCGCATCGCGAACCGGCTCATCACCAACGATGAGTTTCGCGGATTCGTCGCGAGCGGCGGCTACACGCATCCCGGGCACTGGCTCTCCGACGGCTGGGACGCCGTCCAGCGCGAGCGCTGGGAGCGGCCGCTCTACTGGGGCGAATCGCTCGATCACGAGTTCACGCTCACCGGAGTGCGCGAGCTCGAGCCGCACTCGCCCGTCTGTCATCTGAGCTACTACGAGGCGGATGCGTTCGCCCGCTGGGCGGGAGCGCGGCTGCCGACGGAATTCGAGTGGGAGATCGCCGCGCGCGAGCAGCCGGTGCGGGGAAACTTCGTCGAGGATGAGATCTGGCATCCGCTTCCGGCGCCCCTCGACGAGGGGAGCCGGTTGCTGCAGATGTTCGGCGACGCCTGGGAGTGGACCCGCTCGCCTTACGCTCCTTATCCGGGGTACGCGCCGCCCGAGGGCGCACTCGGCGAGTACAACGGCAAGTTCATGGTGAACCAGCTCGTGCTGCGGGGCGGCTCGTGCGTCACGCCCCGCTCTCACATTCGGGCGACCTACCGCAACTTCTTCCCGCCCGGCGCCCGCTGGCAGGTGAGCGGCTTGAGGCTCGCCATGGACGCCTGACGATGATCCGGGCGACCTCGCAGGCGGCTCCGGGCCTGCGCGATTATCGGCCCGCCGAGGCGCGGCTCGTCGCCGACTTGCTGCGAGGCCTCGCCGAGCGGCCGAAGCGGCTCTCGCCGATGTACCTGTACGACTCGCGCGGCTCGCGGCTGTTCGAGCGCATCTGCGAGCAGCCGGAGTATTACCTCACGCGCACCGAGACCGAGATCATGCGGCGGTGCGCCGGGGATCTCGCGCGCTCCATCGGCCCGCGCGCGCTGCTCGTCGAGTTCGGCAGCGGCGCGAGCCTCAAGACGCGGCTGCTGCTCGATCGGCTGCCCGATCTCGCCGCCTACGTGCCCGTCGACATCTCCCGCAGCCACCTGCTCGAGGCCGCGCGCTCGATCTGCGAGGCGTATCCGCGGCTCGAGGTCTTGCCGGTTTGCGCGGACTTCACGCGGCCGTTCGGGCTGCCGCGACCGTCCCGTCCGCCCGCGCGCACCGTCGTATTCTTCCCCGGCTCGACGCTCGGCAACTTCGATGAGGCGCCCGCCATCGAGCTGCTCGAGCTGATGCGCCTGATCGCGAGGCCGGACGGCGCGCTCGTGATCGGCATCGACCTCGTCAAGGATCCCGCCGTTCTGCAACGCGCGTACGACGATGCGGCGGGCGTCACGGCGGAATTCAACCTCAACGTCCTGCTGCGCCTGAATCGCGAGTTCGGCGCGGACTTCGATCCGCGCGGCTTCCGGCACGCGGCGGTTTGGGTGCCCGAGGCAAGCCGGATCGAGATGCATCTCGAGAGCGTGAGGCGGCAATCCGTCCGGCTCGCCGGCGAGGCGATCGAGTTCGCCGCGGGCGAGCCGCTCGTCACCGAGCACTGCCACAAGTACACGCCGGCGGCATTCGCCGCGCTCGCCGCGCGGGCGCGCTGGAAGGCGTCCCGCTCGTGGTGCGACGATCTCGGGCGCTTCAGCGTGCGCTACCTCGAGGCTTGAGGCGCCCCCTTCGGCGCCGCGGCCTCGGACGCGCTCCGCGCCTCGGACCCCGGGGCCTGCTGCGCCGCGGGCGCCGGATCCTCCTCTGCGCCGCGACCTACGAGAAGGGTACGATACCTTCGTGCCATCGCGTGGAGCCGCGCCCCGCAGGGGCGCCCCTCTCCTCCGCGATGCCACGAAGGTGTCGTACCCTTCCCCCGGGGCCAATCCCACCGAGGCAAAAGCCGATCATGCACCCGAGCGCGCTCGCCGACTTGAGGTCGTTCATCCGAACCATCCCGGACTACCCGCGGCCGGGCATCCAGTTCCGCGACATCACGACGCTGCTCGGCGATGCGGGCGCGTTCCGGCGCGCGGTGGACGAGCTGATCCAGCCCTGGGCCGGCTCCAAGATCGACCGCGTCGCCGGCATCGAGGCTCGCGGCTTCATTCTCGGCGGCGCGATGGCCCACCAGCTGTCGGCGGGCTTCGTGCCCATTCGCAAGAAGGGCAAGCTCCCTCACACCACGGTGCGCGTCGCCTACTCGCTCGAATACGGCCTCGACGAGGTGGAGATGCACACCGATGCGATCGCGCCCGGCGAGCGCATCATCCTCGTCGACGATCTGATCGCGACGGGCGGCACGGCCGAGGCGGCCGTGAAGCTGCTGCGGTCCCTCGGCTCGCAGCTGCTCGGCGCGTGCTTCATCATCGACCTGCCCGATCTCGGGGGCGCCAGAAAGCTCGAGGCCCTGGGCGTCGCCGTGCATACCCTCGTGCGCTTCGAGGGGCACTAGCCGCGCAGGGGGCCCGCATCGCCGCGCAAACGGCGCGGGCGGTGGAAACGGAGGCCCGAGGCGGGAATGATTGTTGCTGTGTGGCGACTCCGGCTATCGGATAGAATCGGGGTATGCGGCACACGGCGGTCCGGTTCGGCGCGCGGATCGAGGCGGTCTCGATGCTCGAAGCCCCTCGGGCCCGCCGCCGTTTCCTTTGAGCCCTGCCCGTGGCCCAGACGACGGAAAATACCGCGGCTCTCGGCGAGGAGCTGCGCAACATCGTGGATCACGCCGCGGCGCTGCTCGACGCGCTGGCGGACGACGGCGATGCGCGCCTCGACTCCTTGCGCCGGCGCGTATCCGACAGCATCGACTCGGCGCGTGCTCGGCTCGATGACATGCAGAGCGAGGCGAACCGCGCAAGCGAGCGCTTGGCGGCCGCCGTCGAGCGCTGGGTGAGAGATAATCCCTGGACCGCCGTCGCGATCGGCGCGAGCGTCGGGCTCGTCGCCGGCGCGCTGCTCGCCGGCCGGCGCAGGCGCGCGCGGCGCGCCGATCCCAGACCCCCATGAGCGAGAAAGAGCCCATCATCGCGCGCAGCAGATCCCTGCTCGGCGAGCTGCTGCGCATCGCGCAGACGCGGCTCGAGATGCTCGCGATAGAGCTCGAGCAGGAGAAGCTGCGGATCACGCGCGCGCTGCGCCTCGCGCTCATCACGGCGGTCTGCGGCTGGCTCGCGGGCTTCACGCTGGTGCTCTGGGTGGCGCTCTCGCTGCGTCCGAACGTGCGCTTCATCGTGCTCGGGGCGCTCTTCGTTCTGTTCGTGCTGGCCGGCCTCACGAGCTGGATCGTTCTCAGGCGGGCGCTGAGCCGCAATCCTCCTTTCTCCCGGCTGATCGGCCAACTGCGCCTCGATCGGGCGTCGCTGGGCCAAGAGCCGTGAGCGCGAGGCAGCGGACGCGGTACATCGCGCGCCGCCAGGAGCTGCTGGAGCTCGAGGCCGAAGTGCAGCGCGCCGAGCTCGCCGCGACGTTCGCGCGCTGGGAGCAGCGCCGGATGCTCGCGTGGGCCACCGGGGCGGGCCAAGCGCTGCTGCGCGCGCTCAAGTCGCCGCGCGTGCGCTGGCTGGTGATGGCCGCGGTGCTCCGCGCGTTCAGGCGCAGATCGTAGAGGCGCGACTCACCCGTGCTCCCGCGGCCCGCAACCCGGCTGCCTCGCCCGCTCCACGGTCCGCTGATCGCGGCGCTGCTCGGCGGAGGCATCGCCGGACTCGCCGTCGCGCTCGCCATGCGCCGGACGGAGCGCCGCTTCGCCGCGGAGGGGGCCGCGCCGGGCGGCGAGAGCCGCTCCGCTGCGCCCGCATCCGAGCGTGACCTCGAGAAGCTCGTCGAGGAGCGCACCGGGGAGCTGTCGGCGCTGTCCACGCACCTGCAGGAGCTCGCCGAGAAGGAGAAGACCGAGCTCGCGCGCAACCTGCACGACGAGCTCGGCGGTCTGCTCACGGCCGCGAAGATGGACCTCTCGTGGCTACAAGGCCGGATGACCGCCGAGCCCGCCGTGCAGCAACGCCTTCAACAGCTCGGCAGCGTGCTCGATGAGGCCATGGACGTGAAGCGGCGGGTCGTCGAGGACTTGCGGCCCTCGCTGCTCGATCATTTCGGGCTGCCGACGGCGCTCAGGGCTTATGTAGAGAGCGTCTCCGCCGGCTCGCGCCTCGCATGCGAGTTCGAGGCGAGCGGGGAGGAAGACTTCCCGAAGGACATCGCCATCGGCCTGTTCCGCGTCGTGCAGGAGGGGCTCGCGAACGTGGTGCGGCACGCCGGCGCCCGGCGCGTGCGGCTCGAGCTCGCGAGCGACGGCCGCGCCTACTCTCTGAAGCTGGTCGACGACGGACGCGGAATCGACCTCGCGAGTCCGGACTTCCGCTGGTCGCACGGCATCACGGGCATGCGCCATCGCGTGCGCGCGCTCGGCGGAAGCCTCTCCCTCGAGTCGTCGCCGGGCCGCGGAACGGCTCTCAGCGTCGAAGTGCCGAAGCGAGACGCGGCCGCTCGGCAGAGCCCGAGCACTCCGCCCTCCACGGGCGCTCCACCCTCCACTGGCGCTCAGCCCTCCGCCGGCACTCAGCCCTCCGCCGGCACGGAGCGCTCCTACGGCACGCGGCCCTCCACCGGCGCTCAGCCGCCCGCCGGCGCCGACCACTTGGAGCGCCCGTCGGCCACGATGGGCTTCAAGCGCCCGATGTCGCGCATCTTGTCGAGGAAGTAATCGGCGCCCGCCGCGAAGCAGTGATCGCGGACGAAGTCGGAGGCGTAGTTGGTCAGCACGACGATGAGCGGCTGCGACTCGGGCGCATAGAGCTGGCGCGCCTGGCGGATCACCGCCACTCCATTGCCCTCGGCAAGCTCAATATCGACCACCAGCACGTCGTACGGCGTTTCCTTCAGCCGCCGGACCGCCTCCGACTGAGTGGCCGCCTGCGCGGCGACCGTGAGCCGGCCCGGCTCGGACAGCAGCTCCACCAGGCGCCGG
>JASHSR010000187.1 GCA_030038645.1 Gammaproteobacteria bacterium | reverse complement strand
GGCTCGGCTTGCCGAGCAGGCCGATACGGACATTCTTTTCATCGAGGGAGCCGGGATCCCCAAAGAGCTGCGGACCCGGCGTCAGCTTGGAAGCGGAGCCGACGTCCTGAAAGAAGCTGTCCCGCTCCTCCATGTCCGTGGCCACCCGGACCGCCCAGGCGTCGTTGATGGGTAGATTGACCGCGCCCTGCCCGCCGAAGTCCGAATAGTTGCCATACTGCAGCTGGGCGTAGCCGTGTACGCCGTTGAGGTCCGGGTCGCGACTGTTGATGAATATGGCTCCACCGGTGGAATTCGAACCCACGAAAGTCCCCTGCGGGCCGCGCAGAATTTGCACGCTATCGACGTCGTACAAGGTGTCTGTCGTAATAATCGGCGGCTGCCAAAGACCATCACGGTACTCGGCCACTCCGGGCACGACGGCGGGCGAGCCGCTGTCGAGACCGATGCCGCGGATGTTGACGTTGGCCGTGAGGCCGGAGGGCGTGAT
Source organism: Gammaproteobacteria bacterium (assembly GCA_030038645.1). Taxonomy (GTDB): domain Bacteria; phylum Pseudomonadota; class Gammaproteobacteria; order Steroidobacterales; family Steroidobacteraceae; genus JASHUC01. The sequence continues at coordinate 3,563 of JASHSR010000187.1, read as the reverse complement.
CGACAAGGCCGGTGAGGCGTTCTGCAGGTCCTGGATCGTCACCACGCCTTTCTGAACGAGCTCGCTGCTGTCCAGGACCGTGGCTGAGATCGCAGTCGTCTGGAGATTTTCCGCGCGTCGCTCGGCGGTCACGACCACCTCCTGCAGCTGCTGCTGCCCAGCGGCCGCTCCTCCTTGCGTGCCTGCAGCCGTGCCTTCCGCCGCATTCTGATCGGCGGTACCGGCCGTGGTGGCGGCTGTTCCGCCTTGTGCCCCTGCGACCGTGTTTTCCGCCGCACTCTGATCGGCGGCAGTCGCATTGGTGGAGGTCAGGCCCACCGCGGCCAGGACCGCGACGGCAACGATGGCCGCCAAGGCTCGGCCGACAGCCGCCTCCGCTTCATGTGCGGCGCGAGAAATCGCAACGCCTGATCGATGAACTCTCATGATTGTTCCCCCCTGTATTCTGCCGACCCTCGCTCGATCGCCGTGTCAAATCCGATCGAACCTCATCGTCCCGAGTTGGCCGAACTTGCGGCTTCTATGGCCGAATGACGCACTCGAAGCTCCGCTCATCGGCTGGATTGCCGCCGCGATAGCGCGCGTACTCTGGATAGGGACACAGCGGCCGGCTCATTCCGGGAAACGCCGCGCCATGGGCGATGAGGCGGGCCGGCGCGTTGCCATCTTCGGTCCAGCGCACGATTGCGGTCAGCGCGTCGAATTGGTCGGTCGCCGGCCCGCCACCGCAGTGATTCATGCCGGGCACCAGGAAAAGCCGTGCCCATTGTGCGGCCCGGCGGTATTCAGACATGAGCTCGCGATACCAGCCGATGATGGCGTTCGGCGAAAACACGGGGTCGCTCATGCCCTGGTAGATGATCAGCTTGCCGCCGCGGGCGATGTAACTCGAGAAGAAAGTGCCCGTGGCGTCATTCAGCGCCGCGGTCTGCGCCGTGACCTGCTGTGCCCGATCAAAGTCGAAAGTGGACGGAGTCATCCCCGGATCGGGCGGGGTCATGAAGTAGTGGCGCATCGCCTCAACTCCCAGGGTCGCATCGAGAGCGTTGGGTATTCCCGTCGGCGATGTACCTAGCTTCCAGATCCGCCAGCCCGGCGTACCGATGCCCGCGTCGAACGGCAGGCTTGTGTACAGAGGACGGCCGGAGGAATCGCGCGGACCGTCGAAGATCGCCTCGAGCGCCCGCACCTTGGGCTCACTCAAACACTGGCGGCTCGCGCCGGCCTCGCAGAGCAGCTGCCTGGGATCGAAATGGCACGCCGCGATATCGTTGATCATGCCGTCTCGCAGCCCATCACGAGCGTCGCAGGCCTGCAGCACCGCGCTCGCCACGAGCCTCAGGTCCTCGGTCGTGAGCGCCTCGCTCAGGATCGGCAAGCCGCGGGAATCCTTCGGCGCGATCGCAGACAGATGCTTGACGCTCCACATCTCTGCGATCGCGGCCCTCGACAGATCGAATCCCGGGTCTCCCGCGATGATGCCGTTGAAAAGAGTCGGGAAGCGCTCCGCCACCATCATCGCCTCCCTGCCGCCGTTCGAGCACCCGGCGAAATAGGCATCGCGCGCCGGTCTGCCGTAATAGCGTGCGACCAGCCTCTGTCCGAGCTCCGCGACCGGGCCCAAGCCCGCATAGGCGAAATCGAGGCGAGCCTGCTGATCGGCCGCGAAGGCGGCGCTCGGTCCCTCGTGGCCGCCGTCGCTCGAGATGACAGCGAAGCCGCGTGCCAGCGCGACGGCCCCCCCTGAGGGAACCAGGCCAATCGCCGGCGTGACGACGCCGTCAAGCCCGCTGCCCCCCTGGAACAAAAATCGTCCATTCCAAGCATCCGGCATGCGCAGCTCGAAGCCGAGCCCGTACTTCGTTCCGCCGACGCCCACGCGCGGGGCCAGCACACCGCGAATCAGGCAGTGTGCGGGAAGACGCGGCCGCGGACGCATCGGCAGCATGCCGCCCGGCGGGGCCGGGCCGGCATCCAGCCAACGTGCACTAGTGACCACCAAGCCGTCGTTGGCCAGGGCGCGGAGCCGTTGGCACGCGGCCGGGCCGCCTGGAACGGGAGCGGAGTTGGTTGCGCGCGCAGGTGCGGTATACAGACTTGTCGCCCCGACAATGAAGGCGACGACGGCAAGCTGGCACGTGAATCCAGTCCAGCGATGCAGCGGCGTTGTCATCCGGCCTGCACCCGACCCGGGGGAAAAATGGTCATGCGAGGTCGCATTTCGCCCATCGGGATCTGCGAAAACACCGTGAGGACCTCTGCTGCACTGCCCGCGCGGACCGGGCACTCGAACGCCCCGTGCCGCCTAGCCGTATGTCTTCGCATGAATTGTATCCAGGGATACAATAATTGTAAACCGGGTTACTGTAGTCGGAAACTGCATCCGCAAGTGCCGATGCGGGCGCCGTGCGCGCACCTTGCGCGACCCCTCGAACTCAGCGCTGAGGAGGCGGATCTGCCGGTGGACTCATTTCGTTCTCGAACCCTGCTTCGCAAGGCGATGACTGCGGGCTGCGCGCATCAAGCTTGAGCATCGACATCCGATCGGGAAATAATCGAAATTTCCTCTGGAGGCCCGCCGCCATGCATCTGAGTCCGACACGTCGCTCCACACGCTCGCCGACCCCCGGCCACGCGGCGGACGACGAGGTGAGAGAGCCGGCCGGCTCGGAGGCGAGGCGTCGGCAAGAGGAAGGCCTAGTGCTGCTCGAACGCGCTTTCAGCCCTTCCGGGGATCCGGTCGTCGGCTTCTTCGTTTATGTCGCCGAAACGACGCTCATGCGCAGCCTCAAGCGGCGCAAACGTTATCACGCCATCGTTCCGAGCCTGATCGGAACGCCCGCGATCTTGTCGGCGCGCCCAGGGATCAGCCAGACCGAGCTTGCAGCCTACCTCGGGATCGAGCGTGCCACCGCCGGCAAGCAAGTTGCCGCTTGCCTCAAGCGCGGCTGGATCCGCAGGGAAGTATCCGCTCACGACCGGCGCCGGTTCTCGCTGTTCATCACCGAGCGCGGCGAGCAGATGCTGCGAAGAGTGGCATCGATCATTCCGCAACACGAGAATGAATTCGCCTCGGCCCTGACGCCGGAGGAGCGTCAAACTCTGAAGGCGCTGCTGCGCAAGCTCATCACCAGTTGACTCGTCGCCAGTCACGGCGGACTGTGGACCGTGGTGATCCCCAACGAACCGCCGCGAGAGCGCGATTGGACGGAAAGGCCCCGCCTCCATCGTCGGTGACATGTGCGGCGAACCCCTTCGCCGCAAAACTGTCACCCATGTCTCCGGTATAAACCGTCACCTATGTGACCGGTATAGACAATCGGGATCGTGGCGCGCCCGGAGGGATTCGAACCCCCGACCCCTTGGTTCGTAGCCAAGTACTCTATCCAACTGAGCTACGGGCGCGCCGAACGGGGTGCGCATCCTACCACATCACCGGGGGCGCGCCTTGCGCGGACGGCGAGCGGCCTGCGGAAGGGACTAAGGGGCTGACGCGCAGCCCTGTCGTGGGGGCCTCGCGGCACCCGAGGCGCTCCGAGGGACCCTCAGGCCCGCCCAGGAGC
>JASHSR010000186.1 GCA_030038645.1 Gammaproteobacteria bacterium | reverse complement strand
GGACATGACGCTCGGCGAGCACCTCGAGCGCGAGCTCGTGCTGGTGAAGCTGAAAGTGCAGCCCGCGCACACCGACGCGCTGCGCGGCTGCGTCGCGCGCGCGGGCGGCCGCGTGCTCGATCCGGCGCTCGAGGGCTTCATCGTCGAGCTCACCGCGAGCGAGGTCGAGGTCAACGCGTTCATCCGCGAGCTCGCCTCGCGCGCCGAGCTCGCGGAAGTCGTGCGCAGCGGCGCGCTCGGCGTGGCCCGCAGCGGCCGCTCGTTGCAAACTCAGGCCCCGCAAGGCCCACGGTGAGCGGTTTGGATCGCGCGCGCGTCCTCATCGTCGACGACCTGCCCGAGAAGCTCCTCGTGTACACGACGGTGCTCGAGGATCTCGACGCGGAGCTCGTCGTCGCGCGCTCCGGCACGGAGGCGCTCAAGCGCGTTCTGCACGACGACTTCGCGGTCATCCTGCTCGACGTGAACATGCCCGGCATGGACGGGCTCGAGACCGCCTCGCTGGTGCGCAACTACAAGCGCTCGGAGCGCACGCCGATCATCTTCATCACGGCGTACGCCGACGAGATGCAGACCTCGCGCGGCTACGAGCTCGGCGCGGTGGATTACATCCTCTCGCCCGTCATCCCGGAGGTGCTGCGCTCCAAGGTGCGCGTCTTCATAGACCTGTACCGCGCGCACGCGGAGCTCGCGCGCTCCTACCAGGCCCTCGAGCAGCGCGTCGCCGAGCGCACGCGCGAGCTGCAGCAGAGCAACGAGCGCCTGCAGGCCGAGATCGTGGAGCGCCGCCGGGCGGAGAGCGACCGCGAGGCCTTGCTCACGCGCGAGCAGGTCCTGCGCGCCGAGGCGGAGGAGCTCTCGCGCCTGAAGGACGAGTTCCTCGCGACGATGTCGCACGAGCTCAGGACGCCGCTGAATGCGATCTTCGGCTGGATCACGCTGCTGCGCACGAGGCGGCTCGACGGCCCGACGGAGGAGCGCGCGCTCGAGACGATCGAGCGCAACGCGCGGGCGCAGAAGCGGCTCATCGAGGATCTGCTCGACGTGTCCCGCGTGGTCACCGGAAAGGTGACCCTCGAGCTCGCCGTGGTGGATCCGCGGCGCATCATCGAGGCTTCGATCGAGACGATGCTGCCCGCCGCCCAGGCGAAGGGCATCGCGCTCGTTCCCCGGCTCGATGCGGAAGTGGGCATCCTGCGCGGCGACTCCGCCCGCCTGCAGCAAATCGTCTGCAACCTGCTGTCGAACGCCATCAAATTCACTCCCATGGCCGGCCGGGTCGAGATCCTGCTCTCGCGGCGCGAGGGCGAGGCCGAGATCACCGTCCGCGACAGCGGCCAAGGCATCAAGCCCGAGTTCCTGCCCTATGTCTTCGATCGCTTCCGCCAGGAGGACGGCTCGATCAGCCGGCGTCACGGCGGTCTCGGGCTCGGCCTCGCGATCGTGCGCTATCTCGTGGAGCTGCACGGCGGCACGGTCTGCGCCGCGAGCGACGGCGAGGGACAGGGCGCGACGTTCACCGTCCGCGTTCCCATCCGTCAGTCCGGTCCGGAGCGCTCGCCGGAGCCGCTGCCCGCGGCGCCGGGAGCCTCCGGAGCGCCGCGGCTCTCCGGCGTTCACGTCCTGGTGGTCGACGACGACCCCGGCGCGCGCGAGGTGATCGCCCGCATCCTTCAGAGCCTCGGCGCACGCGTGACCCTCGCGGGCTCCGGCCCCGCCGCGCTCACTCTGCTGTTCGAGCGCAAGCCCCACGTGCTCGTCGCGGATCTCGGCATGCCGGAGATGGACGGCTACGCGCTCATCGAGCAGATCCGCGCGCTCGACCCCAATCTCGGGGGGCGCGTGCCGGCCGTCGCCGTGACGGCCTATGCGTCCGCGCAGGACCGCCTGCGCGCGCTGCATGCCGGCTACCAGAATCACATCGCCAAGCCGGTCGAGCCGGAGGAGCTGGCCGCGGTGATCACGAGCCTCGCCGGCCGCAACGAGCGCCAGCTCGGCGCCTGACCGCCCGGCTCGCACGACCCGATCGCGATCGCGGCGTCTGGCCGCCCCCTCACGGGGCCGAGCGCGGCGCCCCGATGGCCGTCAGGGCAGCAAGACGGTCGAGCCGGTCGTCCGCCGCCCCTCGAGATCGCGGTGGGCTTGCGCGACCTCGGCGAGCGGATAAGTCTGGCCGATGCGGATCCGCACCTTGCGACTCTTGACGACCGCGAACAGCTCGCGGGCGGCGGCGGTCAGCGCCTCGCGGGTGCTCACGTACGAGAAGAGCGAGGGGCGAGTGAGAAACAGCGAGCCGCGCTTGGAGAGCTCGAGCGGACTCACCGCGGGCGGCGGTCCCGACGCGTTGCCGTACGAGACCATCATGCCGAGCGGGCGCAGGCAGTCGAGCGACTCCATGAAGGTGTCCTGGCCGACGGAGTCGTACACCACCGCGACGCCTTCCCCCTTCGTGAGCCGCTTGACGCCGGCAACGAGCGGGTCCTGCCCGGAGATCAGAGCGTGCCGGCAGCCGTTCTTGCGCGCGAGCTCCGCCTTGGCCTCGCTGCCGACGACGCCGATCACCTTGGCGCCGAGCGCGCGCGCCCACTGGCACAGGAGCAGTCCGACTCCGCCCGCGGCCGCGTGCACCAGAATCGGATCCCCGCGCCGCACGCGATAGGTCCGGCGCAGAAGATACTGCGCGGTGAGGCCTTTCAGCATCAGCGCGGCGGCCTCGCGGTCCGAGATCGCCGCGGGCACCTTCACGACACGCCCGGCGGGCACGTTGCGCAGCTCGCTGTACGCGCCCGGCGTCGAGTGGACATAAGCCACGCGATCGCCCACGCGAAATCCGCGCACCTTGCGGCCGAGCGCGGCGACGACTCCCGCGGCCTCGCGCCCGAGGACCGCGGGCAGCGGCAGCGGATAAAGCCCAGTGCGGTCATAGACATCGATGTAGTTGAGACCGATCGCGGTGTGCCGGATCTGGATCTCATCGGGCGCCGGCGGCCCGAGATCGATGTCCTCGAGAGCCAGCGCTTCGGGACCGCCGTAGCGGTGCAAACGGACGACCTTGGCCATGTGATTCCAGTCACAAAACGGAGTCGAGCGGACGGCCCATGATACGGTCTCGCGGCGAGTGTGCGAACGGGTTCCGGCCCCCCTGTCGCCGCGGCCGTACAGTGGCCGAATCCGGGATTTTCGAGCAGCGCCATGACGCTCACGGCGTCCTCTCAGCCGACCGCCTCCGCTTCCGCCTCGGCGCCGCCGCCCCGGCCGGATCCCGCAGTCGTCGACGAGGCGCTGAGGCGCGTGCAGGCAGCGCTCGATGCGGCGTTCGTCGCGATCGAGGTCGAGGGCCTCTCGCGAAGCCTCACGCGTGACGTTCCCGGCGCGCACGTCCTCGCGGATCTGTGGCGGCACGGCGCCCGCGGCCTCAGGGAGCAGGTGCGCGCAGCCCCGGACGGCGTGATCGGCACCAATCGGCTGCGCGGCGAGCGGGGCGGACCCGTCTGCGGCAAGCTCGTCGCCGCCGTCGTGCGCGATGGGGCGCGAGCGACGGCAGGCGTTCTCGTCGCGGCGCGCACCGTCGATCAGGCGAAGCTCGGCCCCGCCGAGTCCCGGACGCTGACCGAGCTCGCGGTGGAGATCGGCCGGCTGCTCGCTCCCGCCGACAGCGGCATGCTGAGCTGGACCGCGTTCAAGGAGCTCGCCCTGAAGCACGAGAGCATCGCGGGCGGGCTGTCCGGCTGCATCCTCTACGGCGACGTGGACCAGCTGCATGTGCTCAACAAGCTCGCCGGGCTCGCGGCCGGCGACCAGGCCATCGCCGCGGTGGGAGAGGCGATCTCGACGCATCCCATGCCGCAGGGCGCCGCCGTGTGCCACATCTCGGGCGACCGGTTCGCCGTCTATCTCCCGAAGGCCTCCCTCAGCCAGGGCCGCCGTACGGCGGAGCGCCTCTGTCAAACGGTGAGCGAGCGGTGCGCGGTCATCACCGGCTTGCGGACGCGCCTCTCCATCTCGTTCGGCGTGGCGAGCGTGCCTCCCGCGGACCCGGAGCTGACGCAGGCCCTCGCCGCCGCGGAGGCCGCGTGCCGGGCCGCCAAGGACCGCGGGCGCAGCCGCGTGGAGGTCTACCAGGACGCGGATCTCAGCATCATTCGCCGCAACGACGACGTGCTGGTCGCGGAGCGCCTGCGCGAGGCGCTCGAGACGCAGCAGTTCGGCATCGTCGCGCAGCCGCTGGTCGCGCTCTCGGGCGAATCGGACACCGAGTGCTTCGAGCTGCTCGTGCGGCTCATCAACGACACCGGCACGTTCGTCTCTCCGGCGCATTTCATCCCCGCCGCGGCGCGCTATCAAATGCTCGTCGAGCTCGATCGGGCGATGATGACGAGGGTCTTCAAGCGCCTGCGGACCGCCCACAAGGAGATGCCCGGGCGCGCCGTGCGATTCTCCGTCAATCTCTCCGGGCCGAGCATCGGCAACCCGGATTTCCTCGAGTGGCTGAGCTCGAACATCGGGCCGAGCTCGGTCCCGGGCGAATGGCTGCAGTTCGAGATCACCGAGACCGCGGCGGTCGCCGACGTGTCGCAGACCCAGACTCTGATACGGCACCTGCGGGCCCGCGGCGCCCAGTTCGCGCTCGACGACTTCGGCACCGGCGTGAGCTCGCTCGCCTATCTCAAGGCGTTCGACGTGAGCATGCTGAAGCTCGACGGCTCCTTCACGCGCGATCTGCTCACCGACCCGCGCGCGGAATCCCTGGTGCGCGGCGTCGCGCAGCTCTCCCGCAGCATGGGCATCCAGACGGTGGCGGAATGCGTGGAGACGGAGGTCGTGCGCCAGCGCCTGACCGAGCTCGGCATCGACCGGGCGCAGGGATTCCTCTTCGGCCAGCCCGTGCCGCTCGAGAGCATTCTCGGCGCGCCGGGGGAGCCGGCTCTCGCGACCCCGCGCTGAGCGGCCTCACGACCACGACCCCGCGGTGAGCGGCCCTCGCGACCGCAGGTGAGAGGCCCTCACGACTCCGCGGTAAGCGGCTCCCGCGACGGCCCGGCGAGCGGCGCCACGGCGAACAGCAGGTCGGCCACCGGCGCGCCGCCGATCAGGTGCTCGTTGAGAATGCGCTCGAGATTGGCGGGCGTGCAGCTGCGGTACCAGCACCCCTCCGGGTAGACGACCGCGATCGGGCCCGCCGTGCAGATGCGCAGGCAGTCCGCCTTGGTGCGCAGCACGCCGTTCTCGACATCGACGAGGCCGAGCTCGCGCAGGCGGCGCTTGAGGAACTCCCATGCCTCGAGCTGCTCTTCGCGCGGCGCGCACTTGCCTCCGACGCACAGGAAGATGTGGCGCCTCGCCCGGCCGAGCCTCACCTTGTCGGCGGCCGCTCGAAGCGCTTCGGATGAGTCCACGACCGGCACTGTACCGGGTCGCTCAGTCCGGCGCGAGTCCGCGGGCGGCCCGCCGCGCTACAGCGCCGCGTCGTCCGTCTCGGCCGTGCGGATG
>JASHSR010000185.1 GCA_030038645.1 Gammaproteobacteria bacterium | reverse complement strand
TGGGCGCGCAGCTCCTCCTCCGTCGCAACGATGACGCGCAGCGGAGCCGGCGGGCGCACGAGCGCCCGGACGGTTCGCGTCTCGGTCGCCCTCGGGGCTCCGGCGGCCTGCCCCAGCGCGAGCGCCCCCTGGCCGCCCGTCATCGCGAGGTAGACTTCGGCGAGCAGCTGCGCATCGAGCAGCGCGCCGTGCAGCTCGCGGCGCGAGTTATCGACGCCGTAGCGCTTGCAGAGCGCATCGAGGCTGTTGCGCTGGCCCGGGTGCATCTCGCGGGCGAGCGCGAGGGAATCGAGCACTTGGCAGAGCGCGCCGACCGCTCGAGACTCTCCCGGCAGCCGGGCAAGCTCGGCATCGAGGAAGGCCACATCGAACGCGGCGTTGTGAATGACGAGCTCCGCGCCTGCGATGAAGGCGAGCAGCTCATCGGCGATGTCGGCGAACCGCGGCTCGCGCTCGAGGTCCGAGCGGGTGAGGCCGTGCACGGCGAGCGCGCCTTCGTCGATGTCGCGCTCGGGATTCAAGTAGCGATGGAAGCGCCGCCCCGTCACGCGCCGGTTGAGGAGCTCGACACATCCGATCTCGATCACCCGGTGACCGAGCCCCGGCTCGAGGCCGGTGGTTTCCGTATCGAGAACGATCTGCCTCATCGCACGCGATCTTACCCGCTGAGCGCGTCGATCGCTCGATTGGCCAGCCGGTCGGCCCGCTCGTTGCCCGGCACGCCGGCATGCCCGGGGACCCAGCGCCATTCCACCCGGTGCGCGGCGGCGAGCTGGTCGAGGGCTTCCCAGAGGTCCTGATTCTTCACCGGCTTGCGATCGGCGGTCCGCCAGCCTCGCGCCTTCCATCGCGGCAGCCACTCCGTCACGCCCCGGCGCACGTACTCCGAATCCGTGAAGACGCGCGCCTCGACGGGCCGCTTCAGCGCCTCGAGCGCGCGGATGACGGCCGTGAGCTCCATCCGGTTGTTGGTCGTGAGCGCCTCGGCGCCGGCGAGCTCCTTCTCGCGGCCCTCGTACGAGAGGAGCGCCGCCCATCCTCCGGGACCGGGATTTCCGCGGCACGCCCCGTCGGTGTAGATCTCGACGACGGCCGTCAAGACTGCTGCCGCGTCGTCGGCTTGACGAGCCCGCCGATGACGGCGGGCTTCTCCTTGAAGCGCGGCCGCACGGGCGTGAGCCCGTAGACACGCTTGCGCGCCTTGAGCAGGTAGGCGCCCGCGGGAAGGGGGTTGAGCAATCCGCGGCGCAGAAGGGCCGCGTTGCCCGCCCCGGGCTCCGGGCCGGCTCGCCAGGGGCTGCGATAGAGGTACCGGCGTGAGGCGACCATCTCGTAGCCGAGCAGCACCAGCCACTCTCGCACCCGGCGCTCCGAGAGAATGCGACGCATGCCCGGCGGGAAGCCGCGTCGCGTGCTGCGCGCGCGCAGACCCCAGAGGCTGAGCGGGGAGAAGCCGAGCACGAGCAGCTGTCCGTCGCTCACGAGCACGCGGTCCACCTCTCGCACGATCGCGTACGGGTCGGCCGCGAACTCGAGGGCGTGAGGCAGCAACGCCGCGTCGACCGAATCGCTCACGATCGGCAGATGAGAGGGCCGGCCGATTATGTCGGCTCCCGAGGATAAGGCGCTCGGCGCCACCACGGTGTGGCGCCGCGTACGCGCGCCGGCGAGCAGCTCGCGCTCGGCTCCCCATGCGCCGATTTGCAGGAATTCCCAGCCGAAAACGTCCTCGAGCGCCTCGCTCAACAGCTCGGACTCCGCAGATATGACAGCGTGCCCGAGCGCGCTCCGCCACCACGCGCGGAGCGCGACGTGCCGGTCGGGCGAAGCCACAGAATTAAAATTAAGAGAGGTCACCACAAAAGAGTAGCAATTCTGTGAAGTTAGCGGGTAAATTCCGGGCCACAAACACGTACTTTCGTCTCTTGGACAGCGCGCCGGTGGAACGCCGAGCGGTGTCCGCGAATTAGTGAGCTCGCACTCCTCGATCGCTCAGCTCCACCTGGACGCTCGAGGACGCCGAGCCGATTATGCCGCTCAGTGCGCTGCTCGAGAGCCTCGCGGCCAGCGCATTGACGAGCAATCGCCTCTTGAGGGTGCGGACTTTGATCACGGAACAGCTGCGGCGGACGCATTCGGCTATTTTACTGGCTGCGGCGCTCGCCCTGACAGCCTGCGCGCATGCGCCGCCCGCCCGGGTCGGGGCGCCGAAGACCGTGGTGCGCATCACGCTCGCGCCGCCGGGCCAGTCCACAGCCCCGAGCGCCGCAGGAGCCGCGGCCGGGCAGGCCAATAGCGCCAGCTCGGCAGTCAAAGCCGGAGCGGCGGCGCCCCCGGCGGGCTCGTCGGCCGCCACGGCAGCGTCGGGAGCCGCCTCCTCGAGCTCCTCCGACAGCCTCGGCACCGAATCGCCGGAGCCGGTCGCGGGCATCAACCCCGCCGACTACGCCGATCTCTTCGACCGCATCCGGGCCGGATTTAAGCTCTCGGATGTGGACCAGCAAGCGGTCACGCGCCAGCTCGACTGGTTCGTCGCGAACCCCGATTATGTCCAGCAGTCCTTCCAGCGGGCCGAGCTCTACCTCTACCACATCGTGACCCAGCTCGAGGCGCGCGGCATGCCGCTCGAGCTCGCGCTGCTCCCCGTCATCGAGAGCGCCTACGAGCCCTACGCCTACTCCCGCGCGCGCGCCATGGGCTTGTGGCAGTTCATCCCCGGCACCGGCTCGCGCTTCGGGCTGAAGCAGAACTGGTGGTACGACGGGCGCCGCGACGTGATCGAATCGACGCGCGCCGCGCTCGACTACCTGCAGTACCTGCATGATGAGTTCAACGGCGACTGGCTGCTCGCCATCGCCGGCTACAACTGCGGCGAGGCCGCCATCACGCAGGCCATCGAGTTCAACGAGAAGCACCACCGCCCGGTCGACTTCTGGCACCTGAGGCTCCCGGCCGAGACTCGCGCGTACGTCCCGAAGCTGCTCGCGATGAAGCGCCTGGTCGCGAGCCCGGAGACCTACGGGCTCACCTTCTCCCCGATTCCGAACGAGCCGTATTTCGCACGAGTGCAGACGCTCGGCCAGATCGATTTGCGGGTGGCCGCGGAGATCGCCGGGGTCTCGCCGGATGTGATCTACGAGCTCAATCCGGCCTTCCACCGCTGGGCGACGGACCCGTCCGGCCCCTTCTACCTCCTCGTGCCGACCGGCGCGGCGCCGACCTTCCGCGCCAACGTCGTGCAGCTGAACCCCGACGAGCGCATGAGGGTTGACCATTACTTCGTGCGGCACGGTGACACGATGGTGAGGATCGCGCGGCACTTCGGCACGACGCCCGAGGTCATCCGCGAGCTCAACGACCTGCCGAGCGGCGCGCTCGTCGTCGGCACGGAGCTTCGAGTACCCGCGGACGTGAACGAGCTGCCGCCGCAAGTCCTGCAGGCCGCCGCCCGGGTCGACGCGCGCGATCGCTGGATGCTGCATCCGCGCATGCGCGTCGTCGTCCACCGCGGCGACTCGCTCTGGGCCATTGCGCGCCGTCACGGCGTGGACGTCCACACCCTCGCCCTGCTCAATGGCATCCAGCCTGGCGACACGCTGCACGCGGGGCAGCGGCTGATGCTCACCGCGGCCTCGATGAGCGATGACAGCTCGTACGATGTGCCGCCGCACCACTCCCGGCACACCCGCAGGGTGACCTACATCGTGCGCGCCGGCGATACGCTCTATCGCATCTCCCGGATTTTCCAGGTCACCGTGCAGCAGATCGTCAGCTGGAACCGGCTCTCGCACACGAGCCTGTGGCCCGGAGAGCACCTGCTCATCCGCCTCGCACGGCGGTAAGCCTCATGGCGGCGTAGGCCCGCGCCCCGCCCACCTTCCTCGCCGACCGCCGCCCCCGCCCTGATCACGTTCCACGACAGTCGCGCCGCCGCGCGGCAGTCCATTACACTGCACCTCCTCGGGGCGGAGCGAAGCGCCCGGCACTTCGGCTCATTCGAGAGAGGGGATCGTCATGGGCTTTCTGACGGGTAAGCGCGCGCTGATCGTGGGCGTCGCCACCGACCGCTCGATCGCTTGGGGCATCGCGCAGGCGATGCATCGGGAGGGCGCCGAGCTCGCCTTCTCGTACCAGAACGAGCGACTGCAGGAGCGCGTCCAGCCGCTCGCCGAGTCGGTCGGGTCTCGCCTCCTCCTGCCGCTCGATGTAGGGATCGACGAGCAGATCGAGAGCGCGTTCGCCCAACTGAAGCGGGACTGGGGATCCCTCGACATCGTCGTTCACGCGGTCGCCAACGCCCCTCGCGAGGCGCTGACCGGCGGGTTCCTCGACAATACCTCCCGCGAGGCCTTTCGCGCCGCCCACGACGTGTCGAGCTACAGTCTCACGGCGCTCGCGCGCGGGGCACGGCCGCTCATGCAGGGACGCGCGGGTGCCCTGCTCACGCTGTCCTACCTCGGCGCCGTGCGCTCCATCCCGAACTACAACGTGATGGGCCTCGCCAAGGCGAGCCTCGAGGCGAGCGTGCGCTTCCTCGCCGCCGACCTCGGGCCGCTCGGGATCCGCGTGAACGGCATATCGGCCGGGCCCATCAAGACGCTGGCCGCCGCGGGCATCGCGGGGTTCCGCAAGATGCTCGCGCGTGTCGCGGAAGTCGCGCCCCTGCGCCGCAACGTCACGCTGGAGGACGTGGGCAACGCAGCCGCCTTTCTCTGCTCGGATCTCGCGGCGGGAATCACGGGGGAGATTCTCTACGTCGATAGCGGATTCAACACCGTCGGCATGAGCTTCCCGCAGGAATCGGAGAGCTAGCGCTCCGCTCGCGGGCGATGACGCCGCCGCGGCCGATGGCGCCGCGGCCGATGGCCCCGCCGCGCGATGGCCCCGCGGGCGGTGGCGTCCTGAATGGTGGCGCCCCGGGCAGTGCCGAGTCGCGCATGGCCGGGAGGACAGGCGGTGGCGCCGCGGGCATGAAACTTGCCTTTCGCGGCGGTGATGTCGCCGCGAAGCCTGCAACTCGCGCTCTTCGCGCTCGCCGTCGCGGCGGGCCTGTTCCTTTGCGTGGCGATCGCCTGGCCGCTCGCGATCGCGAGTCGCCATCATCGCGTCGGGGAATTCCTGAGTGTCGCGCAGAGACCGCTGCGTGATAATAGCGTCAGCGTTGCCGTGTCCGAGCGCGGCGCGACCGGGGAGGACGCGAGGCCCGTCTTCGCGATGAGCTTCGAGGAGAGTCCGCGGCGCTCCCGCTTGACGACGGGCTCCATCGCCGTGATCGAGGGCCGCTGGAAGCTGATTCACTACATGGGAAAGCTCCGCTATCCGATGATGCCGCCCGTGC
>JASHSR010000184.1 GCA_030038645.1 Gammaproteobacteria bacterium | reverse complement strand
CGGGAGCCGCAGGCGCCGCGGCGGACTCGCTCTTGCCCTGCCCCGCCGGCTCGGCCTCCTCCGATCGCACGGCGACCACGACATCGCCCGCGTTCACGTGTCCGCCCTTGCTCACGGCGACCCGCTCGACGACTCCTCCCACGGTCGACGGCACGTCCATCGTCGCCTTCTCCGTCTCGAGCGTGAGGAGCGGGGTCTCGGGCTCGATCGTGTCTCCGGGCTTGACGAGGACGTCGATGACGGTCACATCTTTGAAGTTGCCCATGTCGGGCACTCGCACATCGATGACGCGACTCACGATAACAGGCCCCGGCGGGTTCAGGACAGGCGCGGATTCGGCTTCGCGGGATCGATTCCATACGCGGCGATCGCCTTGGCGACGCTCGCGCGATCGATCTTGCCCTCGTCGGCGAGGGCTTTCAGCGCGGTGACCGTGATGAAGTGGCGATCGACCTCGAAATGCTTGCGCAGCGCCGCGCGCGAGTCGGAGCGGCCGTAGCCGTCCGTGCCGAGCGTGACGTAGCGCGCGCCGATCCACTCGCGGATCTGATCGGGAACGTTGCGCACGTAGTCCGTCGCCGCGATGACCGGGCCCTCGCACTTCTCGAGGCAGCTGCGCACGTAGGGGACACGCGGCGGCTCCTGCGGATGCAGGATGGCCCAGCGCTCGCATTCGATCGCCTCGCGGCGCAGCTCGCTGAAGCTCGTCACGGAGAACACGTCCGCGGGCACTCCGTAGTCGCGCTCGAGCAGCTGGGCGGCGGCGATGCACTCGCGCAGGATCGTGCCGGATCCGAGCAGCGTCGCGCGCACGCGCCCGCGGCTGCCGCTCTGCAGCGGATACATGCCCTTGAGGATCCCCGCCTCGATGCCCTGCGGCATGGCCGGCTGGGCGTAGTTCTCGTTCATGCACGTGATGTAATAGAAGACCTTCTCCTGCTCCACGTACATGCGGCGCAGCCCGTCGTGGATGATGACGGCGAGCTCGTACGCGTAGGTCGGATCGTACGAGACGCAGTTCGGCACCGTGGTCGCGACCAGCTGGCTGTGACCGTCCTGGTGCTGCAGGCCCTCCCCGGCGAGCGTCGTGCGGCCCGCCGTGGCGCCCATCAGGAACCCGCGCGTCTGGCTGTCGCCCGCGGCCCAGATGAAATCACCGACGCGCTGGAAGCCGAACATCGAGTAGAAGACGTAGAACGGCACCATGTTGACGCCGTGGTTGGCATAGGACGTGCCCGCCGCGATCCACGAGCAGAGCGAGCCCGCCTCGTTGATGCCCTCCTCGAGCATCTGACCCTTCTTGTCCTCGCGATAGGACATGAGCGTCTCGGCGTCCTGCGGCGTGTAGAGCTGGCCGACCGAGGAGTAGATGCCGATCTGGCGGAACAAGCCCTCCATGCCGAAGGTGCGCGCCTCATCCGGCACGATCGGCACGACGTACTTGCCGATGCTCTTGTCCTTCAGCAGGATCGTGAGCACGCGCACGAAGGCCATCGTGGTGGAGATCTCGCGGTCTCCCGTGCCCTCGAGCACGGGCTGGAACGCATCGAGCGGCGGCAGCTCGAGCGGCGGCGCCTGGATGTGCCGCGCCGGCAGATACCCCCCGAGCGCCTCGCGCTTCGCGCGCAGGTAGCGCGCCTCCTCGGAGCCCTCCTCGGGCTTGCGGAACGGCACGCTCGTGATGTCCTCGTCCGAGACCGGGATATTGAAACGGTCGCGGAACGTCCGGAGCGTGTCGACGTCGAGCTTCTTCTGCTGATGCGCGACCATCTGGCCCTCGCCGCCCTTGCCGAGCCCGAAGCCCTTGACGGTTTTCGCGAGGATCACGGTCGGCTGCCCCTTGTGGGCACAAGCGGCCCAGTACGCGGCGTAGACCTTGCGCGCATCGTGCCCGCCGCGATTCAGCCGCCAGATGTCCTTGTCCGACATGTTGGCGACCATCGCCTTGAGGTCCGGGTATTTCCCGAAGAAGTGCTCGCGCGTGTAGGCGCCGCCCTTCGCCTTGAAATTCTGGTACTCGCCGTCGACGCACTCCTCCATCACCTTGCGCAGCAGCCCCTTGTCGTCGCGCGCGAAGAGCGGATCCCACCGCGAGCCCCACAGCACCTTGATCACGTTCCAGCCGGCGCCGAGGAACGCGGCCTCGAGCTCCTGGATGATCTTGCCGTTGCCGCGCACGGGCCCGTCGAGCCGCTGCAGGTTGCAATTGATGACGAAGATGAGGTTGTCGAGCTGCTCGCGCACCGGCATCGTGAGCGCGCCCATGGACTCGGGCTCGTCCATCTCCCCGTCCCCGAGGAAGCACCAGACCTTGCGGTCCGAGGGCTTCGCGAGCCCGCGATGCTCGAGGTAGCGGATGAAGCGCGCCTGGAAGATCGCCTGCATCGGCCCGAGACCCATCGAGACCGTGGGGAACTGCCAGAAGCTCGGCATGAGCCAGGGGTGCGGATAGGAGGAGAGGCCCTTGCCGCCCACCTCCTGCCGGAAGTGGTGCAGATGCTCCTCGGTGAGGCGTCCCTCGAGGTAGGCTCGCGCGTAGATGCCGGGCGAGGAGTGTCCCTGGAAGAAGACGAGATCGCCCGGATGGCTCGCGGAGGGCGCGCGCCAGAAATGGTTGAAGCCGACCTCGTAGAGCGTCGCGGACGAGGCGTAGCTCGCGAGATGTCCGCCGTACTCCGAGGAGATGCGGTTCGCCTGCACGACCATCGCGAGCGCGTTCCAGCGCAGATACGCCTCGAGGCGCCGCTCGATCGCGCGGTCGCCGGGATACTCGCGCTCCTGGCCGGGCGAGATCGTATTGACATAGGCCGTGTTCGGCTTGAAGGGCAGGTAGGCGCCCGAGCGGCGCACGTAATCGATGAGGCGCTCGAGCAGGAAGTGGGCTCGCGCCGGACCGTGCACCCTCAGCACGGAGTCGATCGACTCGAGCCACTCCTGGGTCTCGACGGGATCGAGATCTTGAAGTTTAGGCGGTTCAGTCATGGGGAAGTCACTCAAGCGAGCCGCCGGCGATCCCCATCGGACTTGAGCGCGGCGGGCGCGCGCGGCTGCTGTGCTAGGATGCGGGAAGCCACCCCGCGTGAATTCGCATCGTCCGAAAAAACCTCACCCATGATCCGGATTTCGCTGGCGACGGTCAAGCAACCGGGCCTTCGGCTCGCGCGGCGCCCGCAGTGCAGCCACGCCGCGCGCGAGTGATGCCGGGCCTGCCCTTTCCCACTCTGCCGCGGCCTCCCGAGGTGACGCGTCGCGGGCGTTTGAGCGAGCGCGCCGCGGGCGATCTCGACGCGATCCTCGCAATTCTACCGGAAGACGCCGATCAGACGCTGCTCGCGCGGCTCCCGCAGAGCGAGCGCTGGCGCAGGCTCCACGCCGGCCCGCGGCCCGCGGGCGGAGCGGTGCGCAGCGCGACGCTCGCAAATGCGCGCGACACCCGGGCCGTGCTCGGAGTGCTGCCGCGGCGCGCCGGCGCGTTCGAGATCCTGGCGCTCGCCGGGCGCATGCTCAAAGAGGCCGACTCCCGCGAGCCTGAGCGCCTCGCGCTCGTGGCGCCTGCTCGGGCCGGCGCCGATGCCGGCGCCGATGCGCTCGGCGCGCTGTTGTCGGCCGCGCTCGCCCACGCGTTCGAGCTGCCCGCCTTCCGCAAGCCCTCCCCCACCCGGCGGCGAATCCGCCGAATCGAGCTGGTCGACGCCGCGCGCCTCGACCTGCCGTACATCGAGGCAGCCGCGAGCGCCAACAACCTCGCGCGCTTTCTCACCGCCCTGCCGCCCAACGTGCTCGATGCGCGCTCGTATCGGCGCTTCATCGTCGCGCTCGCGCGCGAGCATCGGCTCGCGGTGCGCTGGCTCGACGAGCGGGCGCTGAGGCGCCTCGGCGCCGGCGCCTTCCTCGCCGTGGCGAGCGGCAACGCGGAGCGGACGGCCGGGATCGCTCATGTGCGCTACCGGCCCGGCGCGCGGCGGCGCGGCCCGCCCGATGTGGCGCTCGTCGGCAAGGGAGTTCTCTTCGACACCGGCGGCACCAACTTGAAGCCGCACCGCGCGATGCTCGACATGCACACCGACATGGCCGGAAGCGCCGTGGCGCTCGCCACGCTCGCCGCGCTCTCCCGCCTGCGCGCCCCGCTCGCGGCGGACGCGTGGATCGCCGTGACGGAGAACTCGATCGGCCCGCGCGCGTACCGGCCGCAGGAGGTGGTCCGCGCCGCGAACGGCACGACCATTCAGGTGATCCACACGGATGCCGAGGGGCGCATGGTGCTCGCCGACACGCTCGCGCTCGCGGGCCGCACCGACCCGCGCCTGATGATCGACTTCGGAACCCTCACCGGCACGTGCGTGTACGCGCTCACGGAGCGGATGAGCGGCGTGTTCACCAACCGGCCGCGCCTCGCGCAGACGCTGCTCGCCGCGGGCCGCGCGAGCGGCGAGCGAGTGTGGAATTTCCCGCTCGATTCCGATTACGACTCGGACCTCGAGAGCAAGGTCGCCGATATCCTGCAGTGCGCGCCGGAAGCCAAGGGCGACCACATTCTCGCCGCGCGGTTCTTGAGCCGCTTCGTGCCCGAGGGCGTGCCCTGGGCGCACCTCGATCTGTCCTCCGCGCTGCGCCCCGGCGGCCTCGGCGACATCCTTACCGACGTGACGGGCTTCGGTGTACGGTATGCGCTCGAGCTGATCCTGAGGACTCGCGTGCTCGATGAGCTGAAAGCGCTGCGATGAGCACTCCGCAAGCGGGCGCATTGAGGCTGCGGCGCCCGGACGACTGGCACCTGCACCTGCGCGACGGCGAGGAGCTCGCCGCGGTGCTGCCCTTCACCTGCGCGAGGTTCGCCCGCGCGATCGTCATGCCGAACCTGAAGCCCCCCGTCACGACGACGGAGCT
>JASHSR010000183.1 GCA_030038645.1 Gammaproteobacteria bacterium | reverse complement strand
CACCGGCCGCGGAACCTGCTGCTCGATGAGCCGACGAGCGGCCTCGACGTGATGGCCGTGCGCAATTTCCGCGCGCTGCTCGGCAAGCTCCGTGCCGAGGGGCATTGCGTGCTCTTCTCGAGCCACGTCATGCAGGAAGTCGCGGCCCTCTGCGACGACATCGTCGTGATCGCGCACGGAACCGTGGTCGCCCGCGGAACGCCCGAGGAGATCCGCGCCCTCGCCGGCCGCAGCGACCTGGAGGAGGCCTTCGTACAGCTCGCGGAAAATGCGCCGGCCGGCGATGTGCCGGCCGGGCCCACGCCCCCGGCGCGCCATGCGCCACCGGCTGGCAATGGGCCGGCGGCCGGCGGCACGGACGAGTCCGGCCGATGAGCGCAGTCCTGACTGTTCTGTGCAAGGAGTTCCGCGAGAACCTTCGCGAGCGGCGCACGGTGATCTCCGCGCTGCTCTTCGGCCCGATCTTCGTCCCCGCGCTGTTCGCGACGATGCTCGGCACGATGATGCGCCACAGCGTGGTCCAGAGCGATGCGCCCCTGCGGCTCGCCGTATCGCACGTCGAGCGGGCGCCGAACCTGGTGAGCCAGCTCGTCCAGCACGGCGTCACCGTGATCCCGACGAGCTACGATGACGCCGGCGCGCGCGCCGCCGTCGAGAGCGGGCGCTACAAGCAGGTGCTGCTCATCCCGCCGCAGTACGCCTCGCAGCTCGCCGCAGGCTCGCCGGCGCCGCTGCGGCTCTACATGGATTCCTCCTCCGGCGCCGACCAGTCGAGCACGGCGCGCCTGGAGTCACTGCTCGAGCAGTACGGCTCGACGCTCGCCCGATTGCGCCTGCTCGTGCGTGGAGTCGATCCGCTCCTGCTTTCGCCAGTGGCGCTGCAAAGCGTCGATGTGGCGACGCCCGCGAGCCGCTCGGTCCTGGCGCTCGGCGCGCTGAGCTATTTGATCATCCTCACGATGCTGATGGGCGGGCTCTACCTCGCGATCGACGCCACGGCCGGCGAGCGCGAGCGCGGCTCGCTCGAGCCGCTGCTCACGGTCCCCGTGCGGCGCGAGCATCTCATCTACGGCAAGATCCTCGCCGCGTGCGCATTCATGCTCCTCTCTCTGACGCTCACGGTCGTCGCCCTCACGGTCGCGTTGCGGCTCGTCGGCCTGGAGCGCTTCGGCATGAGCGTCAATCTCGGGCCCATGACGACGATCGCCACGATCGCCTGCTGCGCGCCGCTCGCGCCGCTCGGCGCCGCGCTCATGACGATCGTCGCGGCGTTCACGCGCAGCTATCGCGAGGCGCAGACCTACGTCGGCCTCACGCTTCTCGTGCCGACGCTGCCGCTCATATTCGCCGGCGCCGAGGGCCTGAGGGCCTCGGCCTGGCTGATGACGGTGCCCTCGCTGAGCCAGCACTTCCTCATCATGAGGCTGCTGCGCGCGGAGCCCATCCCCGCGCTGTACCTCGGGCTCTCGGTCGTCACCACGCTTGCGCTCGGCGCCCTGCTCACCGCGCTCGCCGGCCGCCTCTATCGACGCGAGGCGCTGCTCGGCTGAGCTCCGAGCGAGCGACGGCAGAGACGCGCTCCAGGGGCGTCCGATCGAGGCCCCCCCTCCCCTCCATCGTGTCAAACCCGCGCCCGCGAGGGCGCGTCTGCCCGAATCAACCGGATGGGCGCCCTCCGGGCGCATTTCAACACGATGGAGGGGAGGGGGGCCTCGATCGGACGCCTCGCACGGCGTGGGCGAGTCAGCGACGCGGGCGAGTCAGGTATGGGGCGCCGGCGCGGACTCCGTCCCCCGCCGCAGAAGCTCGCGCAGCTGAAACTCATGGCTGCGCGCGAACTCGCGCGCCTGCACCTCGAAGCGATTGTTCCAGTACCCCCGGCGCAAGCACTCGCGCAGGTACCGCAGCGTGGTGAGCGACCCCGTCTCCCACTGCAGCAGCACATGGCAATACTCGTGCAGCATCAGCACGGGATCGCCGAAGAATTCCGCCGCGCTGCCACGAAGATAGATGCGCCGCCTGCGCGTCGTCGCGATGGCGCGGCCGTGCAGCCGCGTGAAGAGCGAGTGCTCCACGATCCGCACCTGCTCGACGCTTGCCCCGGCGCCCGCGGCGCCGAATATTTGCTCCAGCGACGAGCGCAGGAGCGGTGGCGGCGCGACGCGGTTTCCCGGAAACGGACGCATCGATCATTGGCACCGCAAAATGCGGCGGCGGCCCGCAACCGCGAGCCCCGCGGGGGTCACCACCCCGACGGCATGCCGTAGGGCGTCGTAATCAGCACCGCCTCGATCCGCGCGATGCGGCCGCGCTGGATTTTGAACAGCTCGGCGATCAGGAAGCTGTAGGGCGCATCGAACGGCGGCGGCACCTTGAGCGTCGAGCCGTCGTTGAGCTTCACGGTCTTGATGCGGCCGGAGTGATCGAAGGAGACGAGAGCGAGCACGAGCCCGTAGTCCCGATCGACGATCGGGAAGCGCCGGCCGCGGACCTCGGTGATGAAGCGCGAGAAACCCGTGTCGAACTGCTGGCCGCACGTCAGCTTGCCCATGGCGTTCTTCGCCTGCGGATTGTTGGCCGTGACCGATCCGTTCTCGATGCGGGTGCAGTGCGGGTCGAACGGAGTGATCTTCCCCGTCGCCTGCTCCAGCCCCTCGAAGTACGAGTTGGCGATGGCGACCATCTCCTCGCGGGAGAGGTGATCGGAGCGGGCCAGCCTCTCGTGGAAGAGCGGCTGGTCCTCGAGATCCGCGAATCGCGATGGGCCGGTGGCCCGGGCGACGATCGTCTCGATCTGCGAGATCTTCCGGCCCTCGACCTTCAGCCGCAGGGCGAGCAGCGCGAGGCGGCCACTCTCGCGAATGGTGCCGAAGTAGCCGACCTCCCCCGCCTCGGGATCGGCGAAGTAGAGCTTGTAGGGGCCGAGCGCCTCGGCCGTGGCCCACAGGCCGTCGTCGAGGCGCAGCGTCTGTCCGTTCTCCGTGAACCGCACGTCGTGCCGCAGCGGCAGACGACTCGCATCGTGTGCGACGAGGGCCGCGAGGTACTGATCCACCAGTCCAATGAGGCAGGCGCGGTCGCACTGACCCGCGGCGACGATCGCCTCCGGTCTCGGCGCGGCCCCGACCGTGTTGATTGCGAGGAGCGCGCCGGCGAGCGCCGCGGCCATGCAACGGGAAAGCCCTCTCGTCATGCGCATTCCCCCCTCGTCCGCCCGAAGTCATTTCCCCACGCAGAAGCTCGAGAATATCCTTCCGAGCAGATCCTCGCTCGTGAACTCGCCGGTGATCTCGCTCAGCGCCTGCTGAGCGTCCCGCAGCTCCTGCGCCACGAGCTCGCCCGCCCGCCGCCCGGCGAGCTCGCGCGCGGCCGTGTCCACGTGACGGCGCGCGCGCCCGAGCGCATCGAGATGGCGCTGCCGAGCCGAGACCGTGCCGGCCTCGAGCGTGCGATAGCCCATACAGGACTTGAGGTGCGAGCGCAGCGTGTCGATGCCCTGGCCGGTGAGGGCGGAGAGCAGGATGCGCGGCGGGCCGGACAGCGTGTCGCCGACGGGAAGGCCGGCCGCCAGATCGCACTTGTTGAAGACGAGCGTCACCGGCACTTCCGGGGGCAGGCGGCCGCGCTCGCTCTGATAGGCGGCGCCGGCGGGATCGGCCGCCGCGTCGACGACGAACAGCACGCGGTCGGCGCGGCTCATCTCCGCCTGCGCGCGGCGAATGCCCTCCTCCTCGATGATATCCCCCGCCTCGCGCAGCCCGGCCGTGTCGAGCACGTGCAGCGGCATGCCGTCGATGTGAATGCGCTCGCGCAGCACGTCGCGCGTGGTGCCGGGAACGGGCGTCACGATCGCGGCGTCGTAGCCCGCGAGGCGGTTGAGGAGGCTCGATTTGCCGGCGTTCGGCCGTCCGGCAATGACGACCGTCATGCCTTCGCGCAGCAGCCGGCCCTGGCGGGCGCTCTGCTCGACCGCCTCGAACTGGTCGCGCACCGACTCGAGCCGCAAGGCGAGCTGCGGGTCGGCCAGGAAGTCGATCTCTTCCTCCGGAAAGTCGATCGCCGCCTCGACGTGCACCCTCAGGTCCACGACGGCCTCGGTGAGCGCCTGCAGCATCGCGGAGAGCTCGCCCTGCAACGAGCGCATGGCGGCCCGAGCCGCCTCGCGCGAGCCGGCGTCGATCAGGTCGGCGATGGCCTCGGCCTGCGCCAGATCGATCTTATCGTTGAGGAACGCGCGCTGCGTGAACTCGCCGGGCAGGGCGCGCCGCGCGCCGAGCTCCACGGCACGCGCGACCAGCGACTCGACCACGATCGGTCCGCCGTGTCCGTGAAGCTCTATCACCGGCTCGCCGGTGTAGGAGTGGGGCGCGGGGAAATAGAGCACGAAGCCGGCGTCGATCGGCTGTTTGTCGGCGTCGAGGAAGCGGGCGAGCTTCGCGCGCCGCGGCTGAGGCAGCGTGCCCGCGATCGTGACTGCGATCTCGGACGCCTTAGGTCCCGAGATGCGCACGATGCCGATCCCTCCGCGGCCCGGAGGCGTTGCCGCAGCGACGATCGTGTCGGCGAGAGTCATGCCGGCCGCGATTCTACTCGGTCCCGCGAACGGAGCTTGCTGCGCCTTCAACCGTGCCCCGCCGACCGCAAGGTCCGAGGAGCGTCAGCGTAAGTGCCCCCGCCCCTCCGTCGTGTCAAACCCGCGCCCGCGAGGGCGCGTCTGTCCGAATCAACCGGATGGGCGCCCTCCGGGCGCTCTCCCAACACGACGGAGGGGCGGGGGCACTTACGCTGACGCCTCGCACGGCGGTGGAGGGGGCAGACGCGTAACGCCTCAAGCTTTCTTGCGCTGCGCAGCGGCGTCCATGCGCCGGTTGATGTTCCATTGCTGCGCGATGCTGAGGAGGGTGTTGGTCACGTAGTAAAGCACCAGGCCGGCCGGAAAGTACGCGAACAGCGCCGACATGGCGATCGGCATGACCATCATCACCTTCTGCTGCGTCGGGTCGGCCGTGGTCGGACCGAGCTTGAACTGGATGAAGCTCGCGACCGCCATGATCGCGGGCAGGATGAAATACGGGTCGCGCGCGGAGAGATCCTGAATCCACCCGTAGACGGGCGCCTGGCGCATCTCGACGCTTCCGAGCAGGACGTAGTAGTACGCGAAGAAGATCGGGACCTGCACGAGCATCGGCAGGCACCCCGCGGCGGGGTTCGCCTTCTCGCGCTTGTACAGCTCGAGCATGGCGCGGTTGATCTTCTCTTTGTCGTTCTTGTACGTCTCCTGCAGAGCTTTGATGCGTGGCGCGAGCGCTCTCATCTTCGCCATCGACCGGTAGCTCGCCTCCGAGAGCGGATAGAGCGCGAGCTTCAAGAGGAAGGTCACGACGATGATCGCGAGCCCCCAGTTGTGCAGGAGCCCGTGCACC
This sequence comes from Gammaproteobacteria bacterium, assembly GCA_030038645.1. Taxonomy (GTDB): domain Bacteria; phylum Pseudomonadota; class Gammaproteobacteria; order Steroidobacterales; family Steroidobacteraceae; genus JASHUC01. Next base: position 1,917 of record JASHSR010000183.1, on the reverse strand, counting down.
TTGGCGAGCAGCCAGAAGAGCGGTTTCGCGAGAAAGGTGAGCTTGCCGTAGTTCGCGACGAGGTCGAAGTGCGGCGCGGTCGACGCGAGCTGCGACTGGAGCATCGGGCCGACGAAGAGCCGAAAGTCGAAGCGCGCCGTGCTGCCGGGCCTCACCGTCTGCATCGGACCGGCGGTGGCGAGAGCGAATTCGTCGCCCTGCACATTGAGCGTGTAGTGATAAGGCATGTCCGCCGGTGGCACGACGGCTGACACGAAGTCGTGCTGCGGTGCGGCGAGCCACCCGTCCGTGATCTCGAGCGCGAGGTGTTGATTATCCGAATCGGAGATCTTCAGCGTGCGGTACTTCGAGCCGTCGTAGAGCGCCGGGCCGCGAAACGAGTAGCGCTCCGCGTAGTTGCTGAAGTACGAGCTGTGAATCGGCTGGTCGTAGCGCAGGATCTCCGCATAGGGCGCCGCCTGCCAAGGCAGGCTCGCTCGATTGTCGACGGTCTGCTGCAAGCCGATCTGGTACCGGCCGCGGTGAAAGATGAAGGTCTTGGTGACGGTGACGCCGTGTCCGTCGCTCCAGGTGAGCGGCACGCGCAGCTCGTCGCTCCCGCTCGCAAGGGTGTACTCGCGCTGCGCGCTCGCGAACGAGGCGAGATGCGTGGGCCGGGGCTCGGAGTCGGGGCCCGTAAGCCCGGATTGAAGGACGTAGAGCGTCTGCGGGCTCGCGCGGTTCTCGAGCCGCACCGGCTCGGGCTGGCCCTTGACCTTCGGGTACCGCAGCAGGTCGGCCTGCACCAGCGTGCCACCGCGCAAGCTGATGCGCGCGTCGAGCACGTCGGTGTGCACCGCGATCGTCGGAGCCTCAGCTGCAAGGGCGGCGCTGGCGGCAGATGCTTCGGCCGGCACGGCGCCTGCTTGCGCAGGCTCGGCCGCCGGTGCCGCCGCGGCGTGCTCGCCCCCGGCCGCCTGACCCGCGCCGGTCGACGCCCGCGGAACGTTGAAGCCGAGGTTGGGAGCGCTCTCGGGCGAAAGCCCGTGCTTGCGGGCCGCCTCCACCGCGGCGCTCGAGGCGGACGGGCCGTAGTCGTGCATCCACGCCTGATAGTTCAGCCAGAGCACGAGGCCGAGCGCGCACCAAAGAAGGAAGCGAGGGTAGTTGCTGGTCATGACTTGAGGACGGGCCGCGGGCACCCGTCGGCGGGTGGCACCGGGTCGTATCCTCCGGGGTGCCAGGGGTGACAGCGGCCGATCCTGCGAATGGCGAGCCAGCTCCCGCGCACGACCCCGAAGCGCCGAATGGCCTCGAGCGCGTACTGCGAGCACGTGGGATGAAACCGGCACGCCGGTCCGAGCAGCGGGCTCACGGTCCACTGATACAGCCGGATCAGGATCTCGGCGACGAGGCGCATTGCTCTTTCACTCTGTCCCACAGTGTATTGAGGCTCGCGCGGAGCTCGTCGTTCCGCGCTCCGCGGACCGTCGCACGCGCGCTCACGACGACGTCCACGCAAGGGAGGTCGTGCTGGCGCAACCGGAACGTCTCGCGAATCACCCGCCGAATCCGGTTGCGCTGCACGGAGCTGCCCGCCGCCTTCGTCGCGACCGCGAGGCCCAGCCGCGCGCCGCCGGCCTCGTTCGGGCGCGCGATAATCGAGAAGAAGCTGTCGCCGAGACGCCGCCCGCGCGCATAGGCGGCCTCGAAGTCGGATTTCCGGCGCAGGCGCCGCTGCGGCGGGAGCCTCAGGCGCTCGAGGCCGGCGCCTCGTGCTGGCACGCGATACCGGCTTAGGGGATGAGCTTCCGTCGACCTTTCGCGCGCCGGCGGGCGAGGACCTTCCGGCCGTTCGCCGTAGCCATCCGTGCGCGGAACCCGTGCGTGCGCTTGCGGCGCAGCTTGCTCGGCTGGTACGTACGCTTCATCGTCCGT
>JASHSR010000182.1 GCA_030038645.1 Gammaproteobacteria bacterium | reverse complement strand
CCGACCTGGTGTCGAGCTATCCCGGCCACTTCCTCCCCGGGGAGCAGCGGCCCTGGGCCGTCGAGGTGCGCGAGCAGCTGCGCAGCCGGTTCCTGCGCACCGCGGGCGCGCTCGGCACCGCTCTCGAGCGGCTCGGCGCCTTCGAGGCGGCGGTCGAGCTGAACCGGCATGGCATCGAGCTCGAGCCGCACGCGGAGATCTTCCATCGCGGCCTGCTGCGCGCCTACCTCGCCATGGGACATAAGGCGGAGGCGCTGGAGGCGTACCGTCGTTGCCGGGAGCTGCTGCGCGCCGGGCTCGGTGTGGAGCCCTCGCCAGAGATGCGCGAGCTCCACGCGCGCATCCGCGATTTGTAAGCAAAATGTAAGCTGGCCATCCGTCGACGCGGTAGATCGCGCCGATCGGCGCAGCGGTAAGTCGCCGGTAAGCGCGCCGGTGCGACTCTAGCTTCACGGACCGCAACCCCACGGCGGCCCGCACACGAGAAGAAGCAAAGGATGATGCCGTCGGTCCTCAACGCGGTGCCGCTGCCGGTCGCCGGACGGTACGCCGCCCCGCCGCCTCGCCAGGCGGACCTCGAGCTCGCGAGATTATCGGCCGCCATCGCGGCGACGCTGGATCATCTCAATCATGGCGTCGCGCTGGTCGACGTCGATTTGCGCGTGCACCACGCCAATCAACAGCTGCAAAGACTTTGCCGCCGCGCCGACGGACTGCTGATGCGCGACGGCACGCTCGCGGCGTCCGAGGCGCGCGGCGCGCTGCAGCTCCATGGCGCCCTCGCCCGCGCATTGTCCGGCGGGGCGGATACGACGGTGCGGCTATGGCGATTGCCGCCGAAGCGCCCGCTCGCGATCCTGGTACGGCCGTTGGACCCGCAGGCCACAGGCTCGCCGTTCGCCGCGCCGCGACAGCAGGCCGCAGGCTCGCCGTGCGCCGCACCGCTGGCGCTGCTCTTGGTCGGCGTCCCGGACCAGGCGGCCGTACCCCCGGCGACGCGCCTGAGGCAGGTGTACGGGCTCACTGCCTCGGAAGCGGCGGTCGCGCAGCGGCTGCTGCAGGGATGCGATATCCACGCGGTGGCGCGGCTCGCGAACATCAGCGTCACCACCGCCCGCACGCACCTGCGGAGCTTGCTCGCAAAGACCGAGACTCACCGCCAGTCGGAGCTGATGTCGGTGCTGCTTCAGGAGCTCGGCTGGATGATTTGAGCCGCGCCGCCCGGCGCCCCTGCTGCGCCGGTCCTCCCCTCCGCGGGGCCGGGCTCCGCCCGCCCGGCGGATCGTTTCCGGCTCGGACATTTCGGGCAGGCGGCTCGAGCCGTTATACTGCGCCGCCCCAATCCGGGGTGGTTCTCGTCGGGCCGGCTGTGAGCAAGCAGGACACGCATTTCTTCGATGTATTCAGTATGGTGATCGGCCTGCTGGTGGTCATCGCCATCGTTCTGTTCGCCCTCGCGCGGCACGTCGCCGGAGAGACCCAGGGGCGGGAGGTCTACGGCGAGCCGGATTACGTCTCGAGCGTCGAGGATCGTATCCGGCCCTTCTCCCGAGAGGCTATCGCCGGACAGAACAACGCCGCGCTCGCCATCGTCGAGACGAAGCCGGCCGGGGCCGCGGGCACCGCGCTGCCGATACCGAAGAACGGCCAGCAGGCGTTCCAGCAGGTCTGCTCCACCTGCCACGGCCAGGGAATCGCCGGCGCGCCCAAGGCGGGCGATGCCGCCGCGTGGGGACCGCGCATTGCCGAGGGCAAGGCCACCCTCTACCAGCACGCGCTGAACGGCTTCCAGAGCAACGGCCATGTGATGCCCCCCAAGGGCGGCCGTCCCGACATTCCGGACGCCGTGATCCGCCAGGCCGTCGATTACATGGTGGGCCTGGTCAAGCACTGAGGACTCCGCCCGGCGGCCGGGCCGAGTGGACCCGCCGCCGGGAGCGATTCGTGCGACGCTGCGACGCAGGCCACACTTTGTGATGCAGAGAACTTGACGCTCTAACGACCCCTCCCTACAGTCGCGCGCATGGAGAAGGCGACCGCGCAGCGCAAGGGCTCGGAAGGCAATTCGGAAGGCAATACCGTCGCGCTCGACACGCACGCGCTCGGCACGCTGCAGTACATCCGCGCCTCCATCGAGGCGGCCGGCGTCCTCGCCGTGCCGGGCTCGGCCGGCGTCGCCATGGGCGCCGTGGGCCTGCTCGCCGCGCTGCTCGCGGCCGACCCGCCGCTCGCGCGGCACTGGTTCGGCATCTGGCTCGCCGCGGGCGTCGCCGCGTTCGTCTGCGGCAGCGCGCTGATGGTCCACCAGGCCGTGACCACCGGGGCTCCCCTCTACCGCGGTCCGGCGAGAAAGTTTCTGCTGTGCCTCTCGCCGTCGCTCTTCGCGGGGGCCGTCGTCACCTTCACGCTGTGGCATCACCAGGCCGCAGACATGATTCCCGGCATGTGGCTGCTCTTGTACGGCTGCGGCGTCGCGGCCGCGAGCACCATGACGGTGCGTCCCGTCGGCATCATGGGCGCGCTGTTCGTGGTGCTCGGCGTGGCGGCGCTCGAGCTGTCCCCGAGGTATTCGGACCTCTTCCTGGGCGCCGGCTTCGGCGGGCTGCATCTCGCCTTCGGCATCATCATCGGCAGGTCCAAGCGCGAGCGGTCCGACCGTGAGCACTAGAGCGGGCGCGCGCAAGCGCCAGGAAGGCTTCGTCCGCGGCCTGAAGCCCGCCGCCGCTCCGGCGCTCGCGCGCGACGCCGACGACGCGGAGTTCGACAGGCTCGTCTACGGACGGGTGCGCCTCGGAATCCTGAGCGCGCTCGCCGTGAGCGAGCCGCTCACGTTCAACGACCTCAAGGCGCTGTTCGAGGTGACGGACGGCAACCTGAGCGCCCACGCGCGCAAGCTCGAGGACGCGGGCTACATCAGCTGCCGCAAGATGTTCGAGGGACGGCGCCCGAGGTCGGAATATCGCCTGACGAGCGCCGGGCGCAAGGCGCTCAATCGCTACCTCGCGCACATCGAGGCCGTCATCAAGGCCATGCGCCGCGAGTGACCCCAGCATGCACGTCGCCATCATCATGGACGGTAACGGCCGCTGGGCCGCGCGGCGCGGGCTGCCTCGCACGGCGGGTCACGTCCAGGGCGCGAAGGTCGTGCGCCGCATCGTGGAGGCTGCCGCCCGCGCGGACATCGCGACGCTCACGCTCTACGCCTTCTCCTGCGACAACTGGGGACGCCCGCCGGGCGAGGTCGCGACGCTGCTGCGGCTGCTGCGCAGGTACCTGCTCGCGGAGACGTCCTACTGCGCCGAGAACCTCGTGCGCGTGAACGTCATCGGGCGGCGCGACCGGCTGAGCCCGGATCTGCTGCGCGCCATCGAGCACAGCGAGCGGATGACCGCCAAGGGCTCGCGGCTGCACTTGCGCATCGCCGTCGACTACTCGGCGCGCCACAGCATCCTGCAAGCCGCGCGCCGCGCGCTTCCGGGCGGAGCGAGCGGCGCGGAGACGGAGTTCCTGCAGCTCATGAACGAGGTGAACCACTCCGCTCTCGCCACCCAGGGCGTCGACCTGCTCATCCGCACCGGCGGCGAGAAGCGCTTGAGCGACTTCCTGTTGTGGGAATGCGCGTACGCGGAGCTCTACTTCACCGACTGCCTGTGGCCGGACTTCGACGAGGACGGCCTGCACCAAGCGCTCCGCGACTACGCGGGCCGCCAGCGGCGCTTCGGCCGGCTGCCGCAAGCCGCGGACGCGGCGATATAGCGCTCGGCTACGGACTGCGGCGCAGCTGCACCGCCTCGGCGACGTGTGACGGCTGGACGACATCGCTCCCTGCGAGGTCGGCGATCGTGAGCGCGACGCGCAGCACCCGGTGATAGGAGCGCGCGGTGAGCCTCAAGCGATCGAACGCCTCATCGAGCAGCGCCCGAGCGGGCTTCGCCAGCCTCGCGAAAGTGCGCAGCTCCTCGGCGCTGAGCGCATGGTTGAGCTTGCCGGCGCGCGCGAGCTGGCGGCTCCGCGCAGCGGCGACCTGAGCGGCCCCCGTCGCCGTCGTCTCGCCGGCCGGCCCCTCGAGGATCTCCCCGGCCGCAACGCGCTCGACCTCCACGTGCAGATCGATGCGATCGAGCAGCGGGCCCGAGATCCTCGCCCGGTAGCGCTGCACCTGCGCCGGAGTGCACCGGCACGCCGTCGTGGCATCT
>JASHSR010000181.1 GCA_030038645.1 Gammaproteobacteria bacterium | reverse complement strand
CACCGGCTCCGCTCGCTGCATACCGCGTTCGCCCAGGCGATCGCCGAGAACGATTACCGCAACCGCTACGCCGCCGTGTTCCCCATCAAGGTGAATCAGCAGCGGCTCGTGGTCGAGGAGGTCTACCGCTACGGCAAGGAGTTCGGCTTCGGCCTGGAGGTCGGCTCCAAGCCCGAGCTGCTCGCCGTGATGGCGATGACGGAGAACGCCCCCGACCGCCTCATCGTCTGCAACGGCTTCAAGGACGACAGCTACATCGAGGCCGTCACGCTCGCGACGAAACTCGGCCGCACCATCATCCCCGTGGTCGAGAACTACGACGAGCTCGGCCTCATTCTCAAACATGCGGACTCCTACGGCGTGCGGCCGCGGATCGGGGTGCGCGTGAAGCTCTTCAGCGAGGGGTCGGGCCGCTGGCGAGAATCCGCCGGCGAGAAGTCGAAGTTTGGACTCTTCATCACCGAGATCCTCGAGCTCTTCAACGCGCTCAAGGCCCGCGACATGCTCGATTGCCTGCAGCTCGTGCACTGCCATCCCGGCAGCCAGCTCCAGGACATCCGCCGCGTCAAAGACGCGGTCAACGAGCTCGCGCACGTCTACGCGGAGCTCAAGCTGATGGGCGCGGGCCTCCAGTACATCGACGTGGGCGGCGGGCTCGGCGTCGACTACGACGGCACGGGGACGAACTTCTCCTCCTCGATGAACTACACGCTCAATGAATATGCGAGCGACGTGGTCTATCGCGTGGCGAGCGTGTGCAACGCGCGCGATATCCCTCATCCGATGATCGTGAGCGAATCGGGCCGGGCCGTCGCCGCCTACCACAGCGTGCTCATCTTCAACGCGCTCGGCTCCTCGGCGCTCGACAAGTTCCGCGTGACGGGCCACGCCGAGGAGGACTATGCGGGCGACGACGAGCTGCCGCAGCCGGTGCAGGACCTCTTCGAGGCTTACCGCTCGGTGAGCGAGCGCCGCGTCGTCGAGTGCTATCACGATGCGCTCACCGCGCGCGAGCAGGCGCTGCAGATGTTCAATCTCGGCCTGATGTCGCTCGAGTTCCGCGGGCTCACCGAGCGGCTCTACTGGGCGACCTGCGCCAAGGTGCGCGATTGCTGCCGCAGGCTCGACCGGATCCCCGAGGAGCTCGAGAACCTCGAGTCCATCCTCTCGGACACCTACTTCTGCAACTTCTCGGTGTTCCAGTCGCTGCCCGACAGCTGGGCGATCGATCAGCTCTTTCCCATCATGCCGATCCACCGGCTCGACGAGCGCCCGACGCGCACGGGCGTGCTCGCGGACATCACGTGCGACTCCGACGGGAACATCGACCGGTTCGTGAGCCAGCGCGACGTGAAGCGCACGCTCGAGCTGCACGAGCTCGCGCCCGGCGAGGAGTACTACCTCGGGGCCTTTCTGGTCGGCGCCTATCAGGAGACGCTCGGGGACCTGCACAACCTCTTCGGCGATACTCACGTGGTGCACATCCGCCTTCTCGACGAGGGTGGCTGGTGGATCGAGGAGATCGTCAAGGGCGATACCGCGAACAAGGTGCTCGAGTACATGGAGTACGACGTAGCCGAGCTCTACCCCGCCCTGTCGCGGGACTGCGAGCGGGCGATCCGTGACGGGCGCATGACGGTCGCCGAGAGTCAGCTGATCAAGCGATTCTACGAGGGAGAGCTCAACGGCTACGCCTACCTGGAGCCAGCTGGACCTTGAGGCGGCGCAGCCCCCGGGCGGGCGGGGGGCGTGCGGAGGCGACGTCAGCGCGGGCGATCCGGAGACCCGGAGTGTAATAGGCAGCGGCGCCGGAGAGGCCCCCCGGCAGAAAGCCTCCACCGTACGCTGTCAATCCGCCCCGGAGGGGCGCCCCGCTGGGGCGCGCTGAAACAGCGTACGGTGGAGGCTTTCTGCCCCGGGGGCCTCCACGACCTCCCCTCTCCTTATGTCAATGCTGCGGCGCCACGGAGCGCCACGGTCTTTGACAGAGGGACCCACGGGTCGGCTGTTTGCTTCTCAAAGAGGCCGGGAGTAGCATCCTCGCGGCGTTCGTCTCCGCACTGGCCAGTGGCATCGTCTGTGTTGATCTCTTCCCTCGCCTCCCGGCACGCCTACCGGCCCAGCGCGCGAACGCAGGTGCAGGCCTCCGGCCGCAAGCGCCCGCATTGACTGAAACTGCCGATCCGTGTGTCTTGAAGCCTTGACCTGTCTTTACGTTCACGCGGTACATGCGACCGACTCGTGCGGCTCGCCGCTGTCCGCATTTCAGTGAGATGATTGGATGACGACGATCTATGTGGGCAATCTGCCCTTCAACGCCACCGAGCAGGACGTTCGCGCGCTCTTCGAGCGCCACGGCAAGGTGGAGTCGGTCAAGCTCATCAACGACCGTGAAACCGGCAAGCCGCGCGGCTTCGGTTTCGTCGACATGCCACAAAACGAGGCTCAGAGCGCCATCCAGGCTCTGAACGGTCATCAGATGAACGGCCGACCGTTACGCGTCAACGAGGCCCAGGAACGTCCGCAGCGCCCCCGCCAGGGCAGCGGTCCGTTCCGCCGCTAGCACCCGCCCCCTCGACCCCTCTTCTTGGGTCCCCCGAAAAGCCCCGCCCGCGCGGGGCTTTTCTTCATGGCGTGCCGCCGGAGAGCCTGACGCGCGAGATGTACTCGAATCGACCTCGGGATGCCACACGGAGCGTGTGACCTCGTCGCGCTTGATGACGGCGAGCCATCGATCGGTCCGTTCGTGGTAAAAGTCCTGTGCAGAAGCATGGCCACGACCTGAGGCTCGGAGCATGTCTCGGATTCGCACCTCGCGTACCGCTCTCATCGCGGCGATCGTGACGATCGTTGCAGGCTGCGCCTCGAGCTGCAGCACGCCGCGGAACGCAGCGCCCGGCGCGCCGGCCGGGTCCGCGGCGGCGTCACGGACGGCCGCCGGGCGCGGGAGCAGCACAGGCGTCGTTGGACCGAGCGCAGCCACGCATGACGCCGCCGAGCAAGCCACTGCCGCTCAGCTGGATCTCATCCTGGCAGGAGATCAGCGGTCGCCGGCCGAGCGGGCGCGCGATGTGTACCGGCATCCCAAGGAGACGCTGCTGTTCTTCGGCATCCGGCCCGACATGCGCGTCGTCGAAGTGTGGCCGGGCGCGGGCTGGTACACGGAGATCATCGCGCCGCTCGTGCACCAGCGCGGCAAGTTCTACGCGGCGCTCGAGCCGGCCGATCCGCAGAGCGTGTTCGTCACACGCGCGCAACAGGCCTACCGCGACAAGCTCGCCGCGCGGCCGGATCTGTACGGCGGCGCGCAGATCACGACGCTCGGGCCCGACGGCGGCGACATCGCGCCGCCCGCGTCGGTTGACATGGTCCTGACGTTCAGGAACCTGCACGATTGGATGGCGGAGAGCTGGGCGCCGCACGCGCTCGAGGCCATGTACCGGGCTTTGAAGCCGGGCGGCGTGCTCGGCGTCGTCGATCACCGCGGCAAGCCCGGGCTGCCGCAGGACCCGCGCGCCAAGACGGGGTATGTGAGCGAGGACTACGCCATCCGGATAATCGAGGCCGCCGGGTTCGAGCTCGCGGCGCGGTCCGAGATCAATGCCAACCCGAAGGACACCAAGGACTATCCGCAGGGAGTTTGGACGCTGCCGCCGACTTACCGGCTCGGCGCTGAGGACCACGACAAGTATGCGGCGATCGGCGAGAGCGATCGGTTCACGCTCAGATTCATCAAGCCGCGATCGGGACCTCACGAGTAGCGGCTACGTCTCACGTCACCGCGCGTCTACACGTGGCAGAAAGTCTCACATCGCGACGCGGGTAGGAGCGCTCCGGGGTACACGCTCCCCCCGCACAACGCTGTCAAGAAGCCCCGGAGGGGCGTTCTTCGTGATCACTCAAGAGGGCGCGCCCCTTCGGGGCGCTTGGTAAACAGCGTTGTGCGGGGGGAGCGTGTACCCCGGAGCGCCATCGGCGTGGATAGAGACGATACGCGGCGTCACCACATCGCTTTGAGGCGCTCTGCGACGTCAACGGTCGTGTCGTCGGCGCTTTGAAGCGAGGCATCGTCGAGCTGGGGGCCGCGGATGCTGACGGCGTCGAAGGCTTTGAGGACCTTGTCGGTGAGGAAGCGGCTGCGGCCGCCGTAGACGTGGGCGTCCGACTGGCGCGCCTGGCTCGTGATGTGGAATTTGAGGGGGGCCATGAGCAGCAGGTCGTTCTGCGCGCGCGTCATGGCGACATAGAG
>JASHSR010000180.1 GCA_030038645.1 Gammaproteobacteria bacterium | reverse complement strand
ATCCGTCGGGGGCGTAGTCGACATGAGCGTCCACCTCTGATATCAGTCCTGCACGCCGTATACGGATGACGTGGACGATTTATTCATCCCGTGTACGGCCGATTCCCGCCCCTCGCCGGCAGCCCTGACCGCGGCTACAGGGCGGCGCTTGGTGAGCGGCGACTGGATTGGCGAGGCTGTTATTCGGCTCGCGTGATGAGCCGCCGCGCGCTCAAGCCGCCGCGATCGAGGACCGCGGCAATCCTCGGCGCGCTCGCCGCGCCGTCGAGCTCAGTTCGCCGGCTCGATCCTGAGCAGCGCGCCGTCGTCCTCGTCCGTCACGACGTAAATTAAGCCGTCGTAGCCCTGGCGGATGTCGCGCATGCGCAGATGGAGCGGCCTGAAGAGCATCTCGCGGCGCAGCTCGCCCATGCTCCCATTCAGCACGACGCGTTCCAGCCCACCGGTGCCGGGAATCTCGCCCCAGCGCGCGCTCGTCACGAACAGATTGTTCTTCCAGGCTGGGAAGCGATTGCCTGTGTAGATGAGGAGATTGCCTGGAGCGATCGACGGAATCCAGACGATGAGCGGCGGCTCGATGCCCGCCACGATTGGCAGATTCGATATGACCGATCCGTCATAGTTACGTCCGAAGCTGACGGTTGGCCAGCCGTAGTTGCGCCCGGGCAGGATCACGTTGATCTTGTCGCCGCCGTTCGGACCTTCCTCGGTGTCGAGGACCGCGCCGTTCAAGGGATCCACGGTCAGGCCGAGCTGGTCCCGATGTCCGTAGGAGAAGACCTCGGGCCGCGCGCCGGCGCGGCCGACGAACGGATTGCCGAGCGGCACCGTGCCGTCGTCGCGCAGGCGGAGCACCTTTCCGTAAACGCTGCTCAGATGCTGCGCGCTGTCGTCGAAGGGTGCGCCCGTCGTCATATAGAGCATTCCGTTGCGATCGAAGGCGATGCGCGAGCCGCCGCTGTACCCGGATTCCTTGGCGGAGAACAGTGTCCTCACGTGCGTGAGCGCGTGTCCCGAGAGCGTGCCGCGCATCAGCGTCACGACGCCCTGGCGGGATGCGGGTCGGCCTCCGGCGGGCGGCGAGAGCTTTCCGGGCTCGTTGAACGTAAAATAAACGAGATGGTTGTGCGCAAAGTCGGGATGCAGCTCGACATCCTGCAATCCACCGCCTCGAAAGGCGGGCGCGACCGGTGGAATACCCGCGATGGGCTGCGGATCGAGAACCGCGGGCTTGCCGTCGGCTCCGGTCACGTCGTGTATGAGCCGCAGCGACTGGCCGCGCTCGGACACCAGTGCATCGCCGTCCGGCAGCAAAGCGAGAGCGAAGGGGTGTTTCAGGCCCGTCAACACCACGACCACTCGAACCTTGTGCTCCTCCGCCGTATCGAAGGTGTAGGAGCTCTGAGTCAGCGCGACGGGCGCGAAGCCGAACTTCGGCTGCTGAGCCCGGCTCGCAGGGGGTAGCAGCAGGATCGCCGCTGTGAGGAGGCTCGACGAGATAGACACGATCCACTGAGCGCGCGGCATGGGCGTTCCCCGGCTGTTCGTATTCTGCCGGCTATCTTATCTCACTCGCGGCCGCGCCGCGGCGCGCTAGCCGGGACGATCGCCCGCCGCGACGGGCGTGCGGCAAATCGCAACATCCAGCGTAAAAACATCGTTGTTCCGATCACCACGAGCGCGCCCAGCAACAGGTCCGTCGGAATCACCCACCATCCAAGCAGCTCGGAGCCCCAGTCGCCCACGTTCGGCGTCGCCAGCCGCAGTCCGTTCTGGTTCAGCTACAAGCCAATATTCTCCGGAAAGAACGGCTTCAGAATCGCGCCCGAATTCTTACGGATCCTTCTGCAGCGGGTGAGGCCGGCGCCCTCTGCAAAGCGGGCCCGAGCGAGCCGGAACCGTGAGTCTCCGCAGTTTCAGCACGCCATCAAGCTGCGCCGGGTCGCCGCGCACTGCGCGGCCAACCCATCGAGCAGCTTTGCTGCACTGCCCCTGCGCAGTCTTCTCCGACGCAGGCGAGCAAAGCCACGGAATTGCGCGCCGAGACATGGAACTGCCGACTCCAGGCGTCGAGTGTGCGCTCGTTGTCCGGAAGCAGGCCCCAAAGGAAATTGACGATCGGTGCGCCGGTATGTGAACCCGGCCGCAAGGGGAGCGACTGCGACAACGGGTAGGTCCCGGCGTCGTCGAGCCACGCATCAGCGTACGTGAGCTCGGTACGCGAGCCGCGCGCATCGATTTCTGCGGCGACCTGTCCCTCCAGGCATACGGTGAGCTTCACCGCCCGCCTCGACGGCGCTTGGAAGTGGTGTGTGCGGCGATGATCTCGGAAAGCGAAATGCGCTGCGGCCCGCGGCTGCTGGGCTTGCGCACATTCCAGGGAGCGGCGCCCGTCCGCAACCGCACGCCGAGAAAGCTCAAGGCGCGCAGTATCTTTCCGATCTGCGCGGTTTCCTTTCCTCTCTCGACTTCGGAAACCCAGGTCTGCGTCGCATCGATGGCCCGTGCGAGCTGAGTCTGAGTCAACTTGTGATGCCGGCGTGCGGCTGCGACGATCTTGCCGACTTCCACGGTGGAATGTGCCCACATGGCTCGGCCCCTCCGGTCGCTGTCTTGCCCACGTTTCATCATATATCCGATCGAATATAAATCGATATATATTCGACCGGATATAGGCATGATTATAGCCGACCGGCTGTGTCGT
>JASHSR010000179.1 GCA_030038645.1 Gammaproteobacteria bacterium | reverse complement strand
TCATCCACCTTTGACCGATTGGCACGCGCGGCTCCTCGGTCATTGCTTCCAGCCGCCACCTAGCGCATTGAACAGGCCGACGAGCGCCTGCAGGCGCGCGAGCTGCACCTGCGCGAAGGCGCTTTCGGCGCTGAACAGGGCCGTCTCCGTGCTGAGCACGGTGAGGATGTTGATCGTGCCCGCGTGAAACTGAGCCTGCGAGAGCTGATAGGCCTGCCGCGCCGTGTCCACGGCTCTCTGCTCACGCTCCTGCTGATCGCCCGTGTCGTGTACGGCGGCGAGCGCATCCTCGACGTTGCCGAACGCCGAGATCACGGCTTTGTGATAGTCGGAGAGCAGCTCCGCGTAGCGAGCCTTGCTCAGGCGGTACTGGCCGAGGATCGCGCCGCCGTGGAAGATCGGTTGAGTGAGCCCCGCGGCCAGGCTGAAAATCCGGCTCCCCGGCTCGAGCAGCGTCTCGAGCGCCGTGCTCTCGTAGCCTCCCGCGGCGGTGAGATCGATGCTCGGAAAGAACGTGGCGCGCGCTACCTGGATGTCGGCGTTCGCGGCGATGAGGTCCGCTTCGGCCTCGGCGACATCCGGGCGCCGCGCGAGCAGGCCGGAGGGAAGTCCCGGAGCGAGCCGGGGCTGCGAGATGGCGGCGAGCGTGCCGGGGGCGAGCTTGAAGGTCTGGGGCGTTTTGCCGACGAGGACGGCGAGGGCGTCCATCGCCTGCTGAAGCTGCTGCTCGAGCGGCGGGATGCCGGCGCTCAGCGTGGCGACCTCGGCGGCTTGCTGCGCCACGTCGAGTGAGGTCGTGGTGCCGACGCTCTCGTCGGTCGTGAGTCCTCGGAGGGTCTCCTCGGCGCTCGCCAGATTGTCGCGCGCAACCTTCAGCTGATCCTCGAGCTCGAGCGCCGTGAAGTAGGTGTTGGCGACGCTCGTCTCCACGGTGAGTTCGACCGTGACACGGTCGAAGCGGCTCGCGTTCGCCGCGGCGACGGCGGCGGCCCGCGTCGCACGATTCTTTCCCCAAAAGTCGAGCTCGTAGGAGGCGCTGACTTCGGGGATGAAGTCGTTGTAGGTCTGCGTGCCCCCACCGGGCAAGGGGATGAACTGCCTCTGGCGCGCCGCGGTGCCGTTCGCATCGAGCGTCGGGACCAGCGGCGCGGTGGCGACGGTCACCTGGGCCTCGGCCTCATGTACCCTCGCGATGGCCGCACCGATATCGTCGTTCGCGCTCTCGGCCTCACGGATCAGCTCGTCGAGCTGCGGCGAGCCGAAGCTGCGCCACCAGTCCGAGGAGGGCCACGCCGCGGGCGCCGGCTCCGTCGGAGTGCTCCAGCCGGATGGCACCGGGATGCTCGGACGGCGGTAAGCCGGCCCGACGGTACAGGCCGCGAGCCAGAGCGCGAGCGTCGCTGTCGCAGCGGCGGCCGCACCGCCGGCACGATCCTTGGGGTCACGGCCTCCGCGCATGCCCAGGCCGTCATCCAGCCGGCTGCCACGTAGGCGGCGGTCGCCGCCCGGCAAAAGGCCGTGCGGGCGCAGGCCGCAAAGCGCGCGTGAGGCGGTTGTCAGGTTCGTGGCGATGTGGGTATCCGTCATTGGCGGAGCGGGCGGCGGCTCGGCGCACGAAGCCGCTGCCCGTCTCGCCAGCCTGGCATGCTGCAAGTTATGCCGCGCGCCGTTCAGCCGACGTGGGCGAATGATTAAATTGCGTTAATCATACTCGGCGCCCATGTCCGCGCTCACCGCTCGGCATGCGGTCGGCGCTCGGCAATCGGTGCGCGATCGGCGGCCGGCGGAAGCTCGATGTTCGGGAGGAGCCCCGCGAGCAGTCCGAGCGCCGGCAGGAACGCGCAGATCTCGTAGACGAACTCGATGCTCGTGCGGTCCGCCAGCTGACCCAGCACGGCCGCGCCGATGCCGCCCATGCCGAAGGCGAACCCGAAGAACAGCCCCGAGATGGTCCCAGTCTTCCCCGGCAGCAGCTCCTGGGCGTAGACGATGATCGCCGGAAATGCCGAGGCCAAGATCAAGCCAATCGGCACGGTGAGCACGGCGGTCCACAGGAGGCTCACGTGCGGCAGCACCAGCGTGAACGGCAGGACGCCGAGGATCGAGAGCC
Source organism: Gammaproteobacteria bacterium (assembly GCA_030038645.1). Lineage (GTDB taxonomy): Bacteria > Pseudomonadota > Gammaproteobacteria > Steroidobacterales > Steroidobacteraceae > JASHUC01. Next base: position 1,134 of record JASHSR010000179.1, on the reverse strand, counting down.
AGATGATGTACTTGCGTCCGAAGCGGTCGCCGAGTGGGCCGCCGATGATCGTTCCGAGCGCCACGGCTCCGAGAAAGACGAAGAGGTAGATCTGGGAGGCCTCGACGGACACGCCGAAGTGGTTGATGAGATAGAACGTGTAGTAGCTCGTGAGGCTCGCCAGATAGAAGTATTTGGAGAAGATCAGCACGAGCAGCACCGAGATGGCGCCCGCGACACGCGTCGTGGGCTGCTCTTGCCGCTCGGCAGTCCCGCGGGCCGTGCGTGGCGCGAGCCGCGCCATGCCATGGTGCTTGTACCAGTGGCCGACCTGCGTCAACACGAAGATGCCGACCAGCGCGGCGCAGGAGAACCACGCGACGCTCGTCTGTCCGTGCGGCAGCACGACGAACGCGGCGAGCAGGGGCCCGAGCGAGGAGCCGAGGTTGCCTCCGACCTGGAACACCGACTGGGCGAGCCCGTGCTGGCCTCCCGAGGCCATGCGGGCCACGCGGGAGGACTCGGGGTGGAACACGGACGAGCCGGTGCCGACCAAGGCCGCCGCGAGCAGGAGCAGTCCATAGTTCGCCGCGAACCCGAGCAGCAGCAGGCCGACGAGCGTGAAGCCCATGCCGACCGCGAGCGAGTAGGGCCGCGCCTTGCGGTCGGTGTAGGAGCCGACAATCGGCTGCAGGAGCGATGCGGTGATCTGATACGTGAAGGTGAGAACGCCGATCTCCCCGAAGCTGAGCGCGTACGAGCTCTTCAGCATGGGGTAGATGGCCGGCAGCAACGACTGCATCATGTCGTTGAGCAGGTGGCAGAAGCTGATGGCCCCGAGGACCGCAAAGACGGTCTTTCCGGCCGAGCCGGCCCTGGCGAGGCGCGCGGCGGTCTCGCTCACTTCGATCTCCGACGGCTTTGATGAGGAGCCGGCCGCGCCGTGGGCGGCGGCCGGTGTCAGGCTATCCAAGCGTAAGGCGAGGACCCGCGCGTTGCAACGACGCGCTGCTCAGGGTCGTGAGACGCCGCACCGCGCCCCCGCCCCGGCCACGCGAGTGCTGCGATCCGCCGAGCGCCGCGGCCACCGCGCGGGGGAGCCCGGTGGGCTTCGGCCCAACGGCGGAGGTGGCGCTGCGGGCGCCCGGCGCCGCC
>JASHSR010000178.1 GCA_030038645.1 Gammaproteobacteria bacterium | reverse complement strand
GAGGCGACGATGAACAGCGTCGTCGCGGGATCCGCCCCCTGCAGCACATCGGCCAGGTGGCAGCCATCGACGTTCGAGACGAAGGCGGACCGCGGCGCGCCCCCGGTGAACTCGTGCAGCGCCTCGACCGCCATGGCGGGGCCCAAGTCCGAGCCCCCGATGCCGATATTGACGGCGAGCGCGAACGGCTTGCCGGTGCTGCCGCGGATCTTCCCGCCGCGCACCCCCTCGGCGAACGCGAGCATGCGCTCGCGCTCCGCGAGCACCTCGCGCATCACCTCCGCCCCGCCGATGCCGGCTCCTGCCGGCTGCCGCAGCGCGACGTGCAGCACCGCCCGGTCCTCGGTCACATTGATCTTGTCACCGCGCCACATGGCCTCGATGCGGTCGCGCAGCTGCACGGCGTCGGCGAGCGCCGTGAGCTTGCCGAGCGCGTCCTGATCGATCCGCTGGCGCGAGAAGTCGAAAAGGAGGCCGGCCGCTTCCCGCGAGAAGTGAGTGAAGCGGTTGGGGTCGCGCGCGAAGAGCTCGGAGGTCGGCACCGCCGCGAGCCGCTTCGCCTGGGCGGCGACCGCGGCCCAGGCCGGCGTGCGGGGTCCACCAATCGTCAGGGTCATCTTTACCACCCTTCGCTCGAGGTCACCGGTAAAAGCCGGCAACCGAGTCCACGACGTACTGCAGCTCGCTCTCGCCGAGCTCCGGATAGATCGGCAGCGCGAGGGTCTCCCCCGCGGCGCGCTCCGCTTCCGGAAAGTCGCCCGCGCGGTGCCCGAGGTACGCGAAGCACTGCTGCAGGTGCAGCGGCACCGGATAGTAGATCTCCGTCCCGACACCTTGTTCCGCAAGGTGCTGCCGCAGCCGGTCCCGATCGCGTACCCGCACCACGTACTGATTATAGATGTGGCGCGCGCGCGGGTCGGCCCTGGGAGTCCTCACAGCCTCCCCGAGCCCCGCCGCGGCGAAGCCGCGATCGTAGAGCGCGGCGTTGCGCTGCCGGGCGGCGCTCCACGCATCGAGATGGGGCAGCTTGACGTTGAGCACCGCCGCCTGCAGCTCATCGAGGCGGAAATTTCCGCCGATGAGCGCGTGGTAGTACTTGGGCTTGCCGCCGTGTACCCGCAGCACCTCGACCCGCTCCGCGAGCGCCGCGTCGTTCGTGACGCACAGGCCTGCATCGCCGAACGCCCCGAGATTCTTCGTGGGAAAGAACGAGAGGCACCCGACATCGCCGAACGAGCACGCCCGCCGCCCCTCGGCATCCTCCGCGCCGATCGCCTGCGCGGCGTCCTCGATGACCCGCAGGCCGTGCTCGCGAGCGACCTCCATGAGCGCCGTCATGTCGGCCACCTGTCCATAAAGGTGTACGGGCATCAGTGCCTTGATCCGCCCGCCCGTGCGGCGGTTCCGGAGCTCTCCGCTCAGGCTTTCGCAATGCTGCGCGATGAGCGACCGCACGGCGCCGGGCGCGAGGTTGTACGTCACGGGATCGATGTCGCAGAAGAGCGGGCGCGCTCCCACGCGCGCGATCGTGCCTGCCGTGGCGAAGAAGGTGTAAGGGCTCGTGATGACCTCATCGCCGGGGCCGATTTCGAGCGCCATCAGGGCGACGAGCAAAGCGTCGGTGCCCGATGACACGCCGATCCCGTAGCCGCATCGGCTGTACTCGGCAACGCGCCGCTCGAGCTCCTTCACGGCCGGCCCCAGAATGAAGGCTTGGCTCGCGCAGACCTTCTCGATCGCCGCCTGGATCTCGGCTCGAAGGGCCTGGTACTGCGGCTTCAGGTCGAGCAGCGGCACGCGCATGCGGGTGCGCGGCGGCTCCGTCACGGCCATGGAAAGTCCTTTGTCCCGTAAAGGCCGGATTCTAGCAGCGCTCGTACCCGTAGTACTCGCAGAACCAGTCCACGAAGCGTCGCACGCCGACCTCGACGGGAGTTGCAGGCCGGTAGCCCACATCGGCCACGAGATCCTCGATATCGGCGCAAGTCTCCGGGACATCCCCGAGCTGCAGCGGAAGGAAGCGCTTCTCCGCCTTGCGCCCCAAGCACTCCTCGATCACCTCGATGTAGCGCATGAGCTCGACGGGCCGGTGATTGCCGATGTTGTAAATCCGAAAAGGCGCGCGGCTCGTCGCGGGGTCTGGATCGTCGCTCCTCCAGCCGGGGTCGGGCCGAGCCGGCTTGTCGAGGGCCCGTACCACGCCTTCGGCGATGTCATCGACGTAGGTGAAATCGCGCTTGTGATGACCGTTGTTGAAGACGTCGATGGGCTTGCCTTCGAGGATGTTGCGCGTGAACAGGAACAGCGCCATGTCCGGGCGGCCCCAAGGTCCGTACACGGTGAAGAACCTGAGGCCGGTCGTCGGAACCTCGAACAGCGAGGAATACGTGTGCGCCATCAGCTCGTTCGCGCGCTTGGTCGCCGCATAGAGCGAGAGCGGGTGATCGGCGATCCGGTGGACGGAGAACGGCATGTTGCTATTGGCCCCGTACACCGAGCTCGTCGAGGCGTAGACCAGGTGCTCTACACCGTTGTGCCGGCAGCCCTCGAGGACATTGAGCGTGCCGGTCACGTTGCTCTTGACGTACGCGTGAGGGGCCTCGAGCGAGTAGCGCACTCCCGCCTGGGCGGCGAGATGGATGACGCGCTGGAAGCGCTCGCGGGCGAAGAGCCCCGCGATGGCCGCGTCGTCCGACAAGTCGAGCCGCTCGAAGCGGAAGCGGGGCGAGTCGAGGAGGCGCGCGAGGCGCGCCTTCTTGAGCGTCACGTCGTAGTACTCGTTGAGATTGTCGAGCCCGACGACCTCCTCCCCCGCGCGAGGAGGCGCTGGGCGGTGTGAAAGCCGATGAAGCCCGCAGCGCCGGTGAGGAGGATCTTCACTGCGGTCCCGCCGCGGCGGCGGCCACCTGGCCCGGCGCGGCGGCCGTCTCGCGCACGGCGGTCGCGGTCACGCGCGC
>JASHSR010000177.1 GCA_030038645.1 Gammaproteobacteria bacterium | reverse complement strand
GCCGCTCGTGGCCGCGGGTGCCGCGCTGCACGCGGCGCGCGCCCGGTTGCCGCGCGCTAGAACGCTTGTCCGATATCGAACTGGAAGCGCTCGACGTTGTCGCCCCAGGTGACGCCGTCGATCTCGCTCTTTGCATTCAGGGGCAGCGCAAAGCTGAAACGGAACAATCCCATGGGCGCGAGCCACTCGACGGCGAGGCCCACCGACTCCTTCAAGTTGCTGAAACTGGGATTGTAGTTGACAGCAGGACCCAGCGAGCCGAGCACGGTCGTGCCCGTCGAGTACCCGTACGGGGGGGCGTAGAACTGCGGACCGCAGACCCGCTGGTTCGCGGAGTCGATCACGCATCTCGAGGTGGAGAAGACGTTGCCTGCGTCGAAGAACAGCTTGAGCCGGGCGCTGGCTGCGAACTTGTCCGGCATCGGCAAAATGAGCTCGGCGCGCGCGAGCGCGTTGATGTTGCCGCCGTACGGGTTGCCGTATTGATCTTTCGGCCCGAGCGATCCGGGGTAGAACCCGCGCACGGAGTCCGGGCCGCCTCCGAAGTAAAGAGCGTACGGCGGCAGCGCCGTGGTCTTGCCGAGGCCCTCGCCGTAGCCGAGCTGGACGTTGAAGTCCGCCGTGAACTTGCCGAAGAGCGGCAGGTACTGCATGAAGTTGAAATTGGCCTTCCAGTACTGCACCGAGCCCACCGGCGGAGCGTACGTGCCGGAGAGCAGAATGTAGGTGCCGCGGTCGGCGAACAGCGTCTTGTTGCGCGAGTCGAAGCTCCACCCGCCCGAGACCTCCGGAACGAAGAATTTCGTGCCGAACGCCTCGGCGGTCTCGGTCACGTAGTTGCCGGTCGCGTAGTCGTAGACCGATCCCACCCCTCCGGAGTAGCGGTAGGTGCTGCCGTTCTCCTGCACCCACTGCTGAGCCTGCAGCGAGCTGTCCTCGTCGATCGCGATGAGCTGCGCGTCCTCGACGTCGGCGCCGAGGCTCACGAACTGGTACTCGCTGATCGGATAGCTGAAGCTCAGGCCGGCCGTCAGCAGCTTGGTGGAGAACTCCGAGGAGGTGGCGATGAACTGGCTCACGTCCCGATAGCTGAGCGTGAGGGTGCGGGCGACGCCGTTGATCGTCGCGTACGGGTCGCTCTCCGAGATGGTGTAGACCTTGTTGTACGCCCCGCCCTCGAGGTCCACGGAGAAGCGCTGACCCGACCCCAAGAAGTCCGCGTCGGTGAAATCGCCGTTGAGGGTGAGCTTGTAGAGCTGCGAGTAGCCGACGCCGCCCGAGAGCGACGCCCCGGGGCCCTCGTCGATCTTGTAATTCACGTCGACCTGATCGGCCGAGCCCGGGACGGGATCGGTCTCGGAATCCACCTTCTTGACATAAGGCAGGCGCTGAATGCGCTGCTTGGAGCGCTCGAGCGCCGTATTCGAGAGCCACCCGCCCTCGAGCTGGCGCAGCTCCCGCCGCAGCACCTCGTCGTTGATCTTGGTGACCCCCGAGAAGCTGATGTTGCGCACGTACACGCGGTTGCCGGGGTCGACGAAGAAGGTGAGCGCCACTTCGTGGGTCCGATCGTCGGTCGTCGGCACCGGCTCGGCCTTCGCGAACGCGTAGCCGTCCTCGCCCAGCCGGTTCTGGATGAGCTCCTGGCTCGCCGTGATGAGCTTGCGCGAGTAGGTCTGCCCGGGCTTGACGAGCAGGAGCCGCTCGAGCTCCGCCTCGGGCACGACGAACGTCCCGGCGAGCTTCACGCTCGAGATCTTGTAGACCGCCCCCTCGCTCACGTTGACGGTGATGAAGATGTCGTTCTTCTCCGGGGAGATCTGCACCTGCGTCGAGGTGACCTGGAAGTTCGCGTAGCCGCGATCCATGTAGTACGAGCGCGTCTTCTCGATGTCCCCCTGCAGCGACTCGCGCGAGTAGCGGTCGTCCTGGCGGTACCAGGAGAGCCAGTTCGGCGTGTGCAGGTCGAAGCCGGAGACGATCTCCTTGTCCGTGAAGCGGTGGTTGCCGACGACGTTGATCTCGCGGATCTTCGCGCGCTGGCCCTCGTGGATGGTGATCTTCACCTTCACGCGGTTGTCGGACTCGTTCTCGACCGAGGCGTCGATCTTCACCGCGTACTTGCCGCGGCTGAAGTACTGATCCGTGAGATACCCCGTCACCTGCTCGAGCACCGAGCGGTCGAAGGTCTTGCCGGCCGCAAGTCCGACGCTGCGCAGGGACTTCTGCAGGTCATCGGTCTTGATGTCCTTGTTGCCGGTGATCTCGAAGCTCTCGATCGACGGCCGCTCGAGCACGACGACGATCAGCGTGTTGCCCTCCCGCCGGAACTGGATGTCGCGGAAGAAGCTGGTGTTGTACAGGGCGCGGATCGCCTCCTGCACCTTCTCCGGAGTGAGCTTGTCGCCGATGTTGATCGGCAGGTAGTTGAAGACCGTCCCTTCGGAGATCCGCTGCAGGCCCTCCACGCGGATGTCGCCGACCGTGAAGTTCTCCTCGTTCCCCGCGGTCAGCTGCTCGGCCGGACCCACGCCGAGGTCCTGCCCGAGGGCGAGCGTCGAGTACGCAAGCAGAGCGAGGGAAGCCACCAACCCATAGCGCATCATTCGAGACCGCCGATCCAGGAGCTTAAAGACAGGATTTGGTAATAATTCGCGAGGCTTGCGGCACGCTCGTCGCCTTAAGCGCTCTGCAACGCTTCGCGGCGGCGCCCGCAGCTCACCTGCGCGAGGGTCCGCGCTTCTGCGTCGGCCTGCAGCACATCATCCAGACTCCCGATGGCCCCCCCGGAGACCTTGGCGATCACCGTCTCAATGACTGCCGCGATGTCGGGAAAGTTCAATTGACCATCCAGGAATGCACGCACGGCCACCTCGTTGACGGCGTTCAAGGCGACCGGATACAGCCCCCCGGCCCGCGCCGCCGCCTGCGCGAGCGCCAAGCATCTGAATTTAACGGTATCCGGCGCACAGAAATCCAGCCGTCCGGCCCGGATGAGGTCGAGGAATTGCACGCCGGCGGGCACCCGCTCCGGCCAGGCGAGCGCGTAGGCGATCGGCGTGCGCATGTCCGGGGCGGCGAGCTGCGCCAGGACGGAGCCGTCCACGTACTCGACCATCGAGTGAACGATGCTCTGGCGGTGCACCAGGATCTCCACCCGGTCGGGTGGCAGGCCGAAGAGAAAGCAGGCCTCGATGAGCTCGAGGCCCTTGTTCATCAGGGTCGCCGAATCGACCGAAATCTTCCGTCCCATCACCCAGTTGGGGTGGGCGCAGGCCTTCTCCGGCGTCGCGCTCGCCATGGCCTCCGCCGTCCAGTCGAGGAACGGGCCGCCCGAGGCGGTGAGGAGGATCCGCCGGACGCCGGGGGGCGGCTCCCCCGGGCGTGCGCCGTGCGGTAGGCACTGGAAGATCGCGTTGTGCTCGCTGTCGATCGGGAGCAGCTCGCTGCCCGAGGCGCGCACCGCGCTCAGCAGGAGCGGCCCGGCCATGACCAGGGACTCTTTGTTGGCGAGCAACAGGCGCTTGCCGGCGCGCGCCGCGGCGAGCGTCGAGCGCAGTCCCGCCGAGCCGACGATCGCCGCCATGACGTGGTCCACCTCGGGGAGCCCGGCGATCTCCTCGAGCGCATCGGGGCCGGCGAGCAGCCGGGTGCGGGTCCGCGCGCCGGCCAGTCGGGACTCGAGCTCCTTCATGGCGCCGGCATCGGCGAGCGCCGCGTACTGAGGCTGCCAGCGAAGGACCTGCTCGGCGAGCCGCGCGGCGTTGCGATGCGCGGCGAGCGCCACGACCCGGAATCGATCGGGGTGGCGGCCGACCACATCGAGCGTGCTCGTGCCGACGGAGCCCGTCGAGCCGAGCACCGCAACGCCGATCATGTGGCGACTCCCAGGGCGAGCAGCCCGAAGAGCAGCACCGGCGCGGCGCCCGTGACACTGTCGATGCGGTCCATGACACCCCCATGGCCCGGGAAGAGCGTCCCGCTGTCCTTCATGCCCGCAAACCGCTTCAAAAGACTCTCCGTCAGATCTCCGATGACCGAGAACGCGACCGTGATCAGGCACAAGGGTACGAAGAGGCTGGGCGGTATGCCGAACCACCCGCTCCCCCCGACCGCCACGATCACACTCATCGCCACGCCGCCGATCAGTCCCTCCCAAGTCTTGCCGGGCGAGACCTCCGGGGCAAGCCGCATTCTGCCGAACCGCCGGCCGATGAAAAAGGCGCCGATGTCGGCGACCCATACCAGGATCAGCACGAACAGCATCCATTCGGCCCCGCGGCGCATGTCGAGCCTCAGGCGCATCAGCGCGACCCAGGCCGGCACGAGGGCGAGCAGCCCGGCGAGGGCCGCGGACCAGCGCGCCGCCCGGCGCGGCGCGAAAACGACCCACAGCAGCGCGACGACCCACCACAGGACGGCGACCGCAAGGACGGCGGCCGTCCCGGCGCGAGTCCGCGTCAGCTGCCAGGCGACGGCGAGCAGCACCGCGACGGCGACGACGTAGAGCACGCGAAGCAGCGGAGTGGGACCCCGAGGGATGGGGCTCCG
>JASHSR010000176.1 GCA_030038645.1 Gammaproteobacteria bacterium | reverse complement strand
GTGGCGCTCGGCGGGCCGGCGAACGGCTATCCGCGCCAGGACGGATTCGATATCGTCGTCGCCTCGGAGGTGATGGCGATCTTCTGCCTCGCGACGGGCATCAGCGACCTGAAGGAGCGGCTCGGCAAGATCGTGGTGGGGTACACGGCCGACCAAAAGCCGATTCGCGCGCGCGACCTCAATGCGCAGGGCGCGATGGCGGCGCTGCTTCGCGATGCGCTCGCTCCGAATCTCGTGCAGACCCTGGAGAACAATCCGGCCTTCATTCACGGCGGCCCGTTCGCGAATATCGCGCACGGGTGCAACTCGGTCATGGCGACGCAGACTGCGCTCAAACTCGCGGACTACGTCGTGACGGAGGCCGGGTTCGGCGCCGATCTCGGCTGCGAGAAGTTCGTCGATATCAAGTGCCGCAAGGCGGGGCTCAAGCCCTGCGCCGCCGTCATCGTCGCGACGGTGCGCGCGCTGAAGTATCACGGAGGCGTCGCGGTCGCCGACGTGGGCAAGGAGAACGTCGCCGCGCTCGAGAAGGGCATCGTCAATCTCGAGCGTCACATCGACAACGTGCGCCAGAACTACGGCCTGCCCTGCGTGGTGGCCATCAATCACCGGGCCGAGGACACCGACGCCGAGGTTCGCGTGCTGATCGAGCGCGCCGGCCACCACGGCGCGAAGGTCATTCTCGGCCGCCACTACGCCGAGGGCGGCGCCGGCGCGGTCGACATCGCGAAGGAGGTCCTGCGCCTCACGGAGCAGCCGAACTCCTTCAAATTCGTCTACGACGAGGGCGAGACGCTCTGGCAGAAGATGAAGGCCATCGCGACGAAGATCTACCACGCCTCGGACATCACCGCGGACACGAAAGTCCGGCAGCAGATCAAGCAGCTGCAGGACTCGGGCTACGGGCACTATCCGGTCTGCGTCGCGAAGACCCAGTACTCCTTCTCGACCGATCCGAAGCTGCTCGGCGCGCCCTCCGGCCACGTCGTGAACGTCCGCGAGGTGCGGCTCGCCGCCGGCGCGGAGTTCATCGTCATGATCTGCGGCGATGTGATGACGATGCCGGGCCTGCCCAAGGTTCCGGCGGCGAACGCCATCGACGTGGACGAGAGCGGCAAGATCGTCGGACTGTTCTAGACGCGCAGCCGGGGCCGGCCGCTGGGGCGGCGAGAGGCGCGGATCGAGCGCGGGCGGTCGCGGCGCTTCCCGCTGGCGGCGATGTGCCTCGGCAGCGGCCCCGCGGGCTTTCGGTGGGGTCCGGCGCGTCAGAACGGCTTGAGCACGACGAGCAGGACGATCGCGATCAGCAGCAGGCCTGGGACTTCGTTGAACAGCCGGTACCAGCGCTGCGAGTGCACGCTCCGTCCCGCGCGCAGCGCACGCGTCAGCCCGTAACACCACACGTGATAGACGACGAGCGCGGCGACGAGCGCGAGCTTCACGTGCAGCCATCCGAAGGCGAGGTACGCCGGAGCGACCGCAACCATTGCGATGCCGAAGGCTATTGCCAGCGCACCGCCGATCGTCATGATTGCGAACAAGCGCCGCTCCATGACGGCGAAGCGCTCGGCGAGCCGCTGCTCGGCGGTGCCGGCGTGCAGGGCTGCAGCGTGGTACACGAACAGGCGCGGCAGGTAGAACAGCCCGGCGAACCAGGTGACGACGAAGACGATGTGGAACGCTTTGAGCCAGAGCATCGGCGGACCAGCGATTGAGCCGGGCTGGGCAGTATACGGCCGCATCGGTCGTCGGGTGCTCGAGAAGTCGGGCGGCCCCGCGTGAGTGGCGCGGCTCTGCGTGAGTCGGGCGGCCCTGCGCGAGTCGGGCGCTCCGGTGAGGTCGGACGGCTCTGCAGGGGTCGGGCGCTGCGGCGAGGTCTGGCCCCTTTGCGGGGGTCGGCTCCGGAGATGTCGGGTGGCTTGACATTCCTCCCGGGCGACCGCGCCTCGTGGGCCGGTAAGTCGCTGCCGCGATACGAGATCCCGCGTGCGGCACGGCTGTTGCAACTCCGCTCCCTCGCGGCGTGGGCCGCGGTATCGGCCACGGGAAGGGGCGGCGGTTGCGGCATCGATCCGGCGAGCGACGGGGGGCTACCCCGCTATGCAGGGCTGCGCTGCTCACCGCGCTGGGGGTAGCCTTCGGACTCCCGATTCCGGCGCTCGCGTCCCGCAGTGTCGCTCCGCGCAGCGCCGCTCCGCATGGCGCCTCTCTGCGCAGCGCCTCCGCGCGCCGCGCGGACCTCGCTCTGCCGCACTACATCGGCGTCCTCGACTACATGGGGGAGCGCACTCGAGCGGATTCCCGGCCGGGGCATTCCTACTCCTACCGAGCGGCCGGACTCGCGCTCGATGTCGATGTCTACGATTACGACCCCGCGCGGCTGCCCGACGGCATCGCATCGGCGCTGCTGAAGCGGGAATTCGCGCGCATGAAGCAGTCGCTGCGCAGCGGCGGCGCGCAGCTGATGCGCGCGGGGACCGTGGCGCTCGGCACGGGTGGCGCGGCTTCAGCGGCTTCAGCGCCTCGCGCGGTGCGCGCGATTTCCGCGCGCGAGGCCGTCTTCGCGCGCCGCGGCGCGGAGTTCGCGGGCACGAGCTACCTATGGATCGCCGCGCGCGGCGGCCGTCTGTATGAGATGCGCTTCGACGTGCGCGCGGGCTTCGAGGACGACGGCCAGGTGAGCCGAAGCGAGGCGCTCGCCGCGCTGGGCGAGGCGATCGCCCATCCGTCTGCGGCGCCGAGCGCCGACTCGGCGCCGCAGGTGGACGTGGCCATTCTGTGGGATCCGGCGACGCCGCCGAGCGAGCGGCCGCTGTGGACGGCCTATCTCTACACGCGCGCCGCGCTCGTCGCGCAGGAGAGCGAGGACGTGCAGCTGCCGCTCGGCGACCACGCGGCATCGTTCGACGAGGAGCTGAGGGCGCGGCTCATCGCGGTGAATTTGTATCGGCAGCTGCGGCGGCGCAATCCCGCCTTCGAGTCGGCCTACTTCGCGGACCTCGACCGCGTGGAGACCGCCGGCTTCCTGCGCGAGTACGTCTGGCGCTACCTGCGCCGCTCCTCGTGGACTCAGCCGGATGGACTCAGGCTCGCGGCGTTCGACGCGTGGCGCGCCGCTCATCTGCGCAACCACGTGCCGGTAACTCATGGCCGCATTGCCGTGCGGCTCGCCGCGAGGTAGGTCAGAACAGCCAGGACTCGATATCCTGCCGCTCCGGCCGGTTTGCGAACGCGATGCGCTCGGAGCACAGCATGTGATTGATCACCGCCGCGGCTTCCTCCTCGCTCTCGCTGAGCCCGCTCACCGCCGCCACGACATCGAGCAGCGTCAGAGGCCTCGTCTCTTGCGGCCGTGTCTGCATGGTGCACGTCTCCCCGCGAAGTCGCATGGTCGGTGGCGGACTCGCCGGCTCGCGCCGGGCCGTTCCAACGAAGTCCATACGGCTTCCTGCAACTCGCGTGCCACGGCGAGGCTCATCGAGATACGGCGAAAGCGGCGCGATTCATCGCGAGCGCGGCGCGGTCGAGCGTCGAATGAAACGCGCCGGCGCGAGCGAGACGCGCCGCCGGCTGTAAACTTCGCAACGGCAGGGCGCGATTTGCATTGCGATGCCGTCTCGCGCGCGACACGCCGCCCCAGGCCTTGCGCGCGATACGGACGATCAGCTCGAGCTTGCGCCATTGATCGCCCTGCGAGAGCTTGTTGCGAGTCTCCTGGCTCGAGAATCCACACTGCGGCGAACTCCGTGAAGAGCGCCGTGCCTCGCCGCGCCTCGTCGCGCGCGACGATCGGCGAGGCGGGACGCAGGGGACTCCCGACTTGATCGGCGCGGAACGGGGCGGTCATCCAGGCTCTCGATCGTAACACTTGAGATGATTTGTCAGGCACGCGGTGCGAGCTCATCCCCGCATCGCGCTTGTCGCGTCGCGCGCGGTCGTCCCACGCCTGTCGCGCCGGAGCGCGGCGGGCTCGAGCTTGCCGCACCGGAAGCGCGCGACTACAGTCGCGAGGGGCGCTCCTTCGCGCCCTCGAGTCCTCACCATGACAGCAGGCGATTTCTCCGGAAAAACGGCCGTCGTGCTCGGAGCGACGGCGGGAATCGGCCGGGCGGCGGCGCTCGCGTTCGCCGCCGCCGGCGCGCGCGTCGTCGTCGCAGGTCTCGGAGCGAGCGAGGGCCGCGCGGTCGAGGCGGAGGTGCGCCGGCGCAGCGGCTCCGAGGCGCTGTTCATCGAGGCGGACGTGACGCGCGCAGATGAGGTACGAGCGGTCATCGAGCGCGCCGCGGACCGCTTCGGGCGCATTCACGCAGCCGTGAACAACGCAGGCACCGAGGGGCGCTTTGGCCCGGTGCAGGCCGCGGAGGACGAGGATTTCGACCGCATCATGGGCGTCAACTTGAAAGGCGTGTGGCACGGGCTCAAGTACGAGATCCCGCACATGCTCGCCCACGGGGGCGGCGCCATCGTGAATACGGCGTCGAGCGCCGGCGTCACGGGCATCGCCAATGTCGCGCTGTACACCGCGAGCAAGCACGGCGTCGTCGGGCTCACGAAGGCCACGGCGCTCGAGCTCGCCAAGTCCGGCATCCGCGTGAACGCCGTCGCGCCCGGGCCCGTCGACACGGGCCTCCTTCACCGCATGGTCGCCGGACACATCGATGTGGAGGCCATCGCGGCGAGCGTTCCGATGGGGCGAATATCGCAGCCGGAGGAGATCGCGGGCGCGATCGTGTGGCTGTGCTCGGACGCCGCGTCGTACATCACCGGCCACACGCTCGTGATCGATGGGGGACTCACGGTCGGCTGATGGCCGCATCCGCAACACCGTAGCGTCAGCTTCGAGGGGAACGACGATGACTCAATTCGACGAGAAGAGCATTACCCAGGCCGTCATCGACCGCCTGGCCGACTGCCGCGATCCGCGCTTCAAGCAGGTGATGACGTCGCTCATCACGCATCTGCACGACTTCGTTCGCGACGTGAAGCTCACCGAGCGGGAGTGGATCACCGCGATCCAGTTTCTGACCGATGTCGGCAAGACCTGCACGGACAAGCGCCAGGAGTTCATCCTGCTCTCCGACACGCTCGGCGTGTCGATCCTCGTGATCTCGCTCAACCACCCCTCGGTGCGCGGGTCGGTGGAATCGACCGTGCTCGGGCCGTACTACTGGGAAGGGGCGCCGGAGCGCCCGCTGGGCAGCAATCTCGCGGAGGGCGTGAAGGGCGAGCCCACGTTCTACTCCGGGCGAGTGCTCGATGCGGAAGGCGGGCCGATCCGGGGCGCGGTCCTCGATATCTGGTCCGGAGACGGCGAGGGCAACTACGACATGCAGATCCCGGGGGAGACCGAGATGCGCGCGCGCGGCAAGATCCGCACGGACGCCGAAGGCCGCTACTGGTTCCGCTCGATCCGGCCGAACTACTATCCCGTGCCGACCGACGGCCCGGTGGGAAGAATGCTGCGGGCGATGGGCCGGCACCCGTACCGGCCGGGACACATTCACATGATCGTCTCCGCGCCGGGCTACGAGGCCGTGACGACGCACCTGTTCGTGGCGGACAGCCCGTATCTCGATTCCGACGCCGTCTTCGGCATGAAGGACTCGCTCGTCGTGAAGTTCGAGCGGTGCGCGCCGGGCCGCGCGCCGACCGGCGAGCGGATGGACAACCCGTACTACACGGCGCAGTTCGACTTCCGGCTGCGCAAGGCCGCCGCCTGAGCCTGCGGCCCACCGAGCCCACACGAGCCGTGCGCGAGGATTCGAGCTCCGAGCTCTCGCCGGCGGCCGTGCTGGCGCTGTACCCGCAGCATGCGGGAACGATTCCCTCCTTCCTCGCCGCGCGCGTCGCCGTGCAGCCCGACCGGCTCGTACTGCAGGTCGAGCATCGGAAGTGGACTTACCGCCAGCTCGAGGAGGCGAGCGAGCGGCTCGCCGGCGTGCTCGCGAGGCGCGGTATCGCGCGTGGAGATCGAATCGCGCTCATCGCGCTCAATTCCGATCTCAGCGTCGCTCTGTTTCTCGCCGCGGCCCGCCTGGGCGCGATCTTCATCCCGCTCAATCCGGCCGCGACGCGCGCCGACCTCGAGTACCTGCTCGGGCACTCCCGCGCGTCGCTGATCGTCGCTCAGCCCGCAGATCTCGAGAGGGCCGGAGAGGTCGCGGGCACCCTCGGGCGCGCCCCCCCGCTCGTGTCGCTCGCGGAGTGGGGCCTCGCCGCGGACACCGCGGAGGGCGTGATCGAGCGGCTGCGCGCGCTCGGCGGCGACGCCGCTGGGGC
>JASHSR010000175.1 GCA_030038645.1 Gammaproteobacteria bacterium | reverse complement strand
CGCCGCTCGCCCCGCAAGTAGGCGCAGGCCTCGAGCAGGTGATCCGCCGCGAGCACGGCGTCTTCCCGCGCGGCGATGCAGGCCTCGCTCGCGTTCGATCGCGGCACGAGAATCTCGTGCCGCGCCCGCGCCGCATACGCGGCGGCGAGGAGCAGCCCCTTGATCGGCTTGAGCGCGCCGCTCACGCTGAGCTCGCCGTAGAACTCCCGCGTCGCGAGGTCGCGGTCTTCCGCCGCGGCGTGTCGCTTCACTTGGCCGGACGCGAGGAGGATGCCGAGCGCGATGGGCAGATCGAAGCGGCCGCCCTCCTTCGGCAGGTCGGCCGGCGCGAGGTTGACGGTGATGTGGCCGGCGGGAAACTCGAATCCGCAGTTCACGAGCGCGGCGCGCACGCGCTCCCGGCTCTCCCGGACCGCTGCGGCGGGCAAGCCGACGATCGAGAACGCGGGCAGGCCGGCCCCGAGGTTCACCTCCACCTGAACGAGCGGGGCGCGCAGCCCGAGCTGCCCGCGGCAAAGGGTGGTCGCGACCTGCATCCCCGGCCCCCGCTCGGCTCGAGACCCGGGCGCGACGTGGAGGCGACGCTAGCGTGCCGCGCCCGTGTCGCCGCCCCGCGGCGCGGACGCGGATAGAGCCCTCTCCAGCTCGGCGACCCGCGCCTCGAGCGCGTCGGCCTTGGCGCGGGTGCGCTCGAGCACCTTCGCCTGCGCGTCGAACTCCTCGCGGGTGACCAGATCGAGCTTGCCGAGCGTCGCGCGGAGCACGGCGCGAAAGTTGGACTCGAGGTCCTGCTGAACGCTGCGCAAGGCGGGTGGCAGGCTCTCGAGCAGCCGGCGGGCAATCTCGTCGATTCGAAATGGGTCCATGGCTGCCCTCAATTGAGGCACGCGCACCCGGGCAGCGCGCCGAGTCCCAAGCATACGCACGCCGCCCGCCTGCGTCAGCGGCCTCGGCTGTCGCAAATCCATCGATATGCCGAATTACCGCGCGAACGCACCGCGGAGAGCCCCTGCTCCGGCGAGCCCTCCGCTCGCCTCCCCTGCGCACCGCGCTCCTCGACGCCGGCCGCCGCGCACCGCTCCGCCCGCGGAGCGCCCCGGGCCGGGGGTCGGTCGGGGGTCGGGGGGCGCCGGTCCGCCCAGCAGCGGCCGGGCTCCCCATTTTGTGAGTCAACCGGGCCCCGGCGGCGGCCGAGCCTCGGGTGAGTGTGACGGACTTCAAGGGCCGCGGCCGCACCGGACCGCATAATCATCGTGGGCCGCGCCCGGTGCCGCCCGGGGCGGCATGCGAACCCGCGGGAGCCCCAGAGCATCGCCAGAGAGGGCGTTCTCGATGCGCCGATATGCAGCGATTACCACCTTGGTCCTCGCCGTGAGCCTCGCGCTGGCCGCCCACGCCGAGAACATCTGGAAGTGGGTGGATGCCAAGGGAGAGGCGCACTACAGCGACCGGCCCGTGCCGGGCGCCGTACTCATCAAGTCGACCGACCAGGCGAGCGACGACGCCTCGGATCAATCGAGCGACGACCAGAAGCAGCTCGCCGCCTCGAACCAGCAGATCTCCGACCAGCTGAGCAAGGAAGCGGCGCAGCGCAAGGTTCAGCAGGACGAGGCGGCCGTACGCGCCCAGCAATGCAAGGAGGCGCAGGACCGCTACGACAAGATGATCCACGCGCGCCGCATCTACACCACGGACCAGAGTGGCAACCGCCAGTACCTCTCCGATGACGACGCGCAGAAGCAGCGCCTGCAGGCGGAGCTCGACGTGCAAAATCTCTGCGGCTCGAGCTCCTCCCAATAAGATCCGTCCGAAGCCGGCACGCGACGACATGCCGCGAGGCGCGCGACCGCGCCGGCTACTCGCCAGCTGATCCATCCGAGGCCCCTGGTACCCGCGCGCGAGCACGCCCGCGAGCGCGTCTGCGCCCGCCGGAGTACATTGACTGCCCGCGGCGCTCTGCCGCCCCACTTCGGCAGGCCTCACGATGCGTACCGGCTTCATCGGTCTCGGCGCCATGGGCGCTCACATGGCTCGCAACCTCCATCGGGCCGGGCTCCTCACAGGCGTGTGGAACCGCACGCCGGAGAAGGCGCGCGCGCTGGCCGCGGAGCTCGGCTGCGACGCCGCCGAGTCGCCCGCGGAGCTCGCTGCGCACTGTGAGGCCGTCGTCCTCTGCGTCTCCGCGGATCCCGACGTGCTCGGCGTGGTGCAGGCGATGGCCGCCGGGCTGCGGCCGGGATCCCTGGTGATCGACTGCTCGACCGTGAGCGCGGAGACCGCGCGCACGGCCGAGGCCCGGCTGCGCCCGATCGGCGCGGATTTCCTCGACTGCCCGGTGAGCGGCGGAGTGGAGGGCGCCCGCGACGGCACGCTCGCGATCATGGCTGGAGGCGACGCTGGCGCATTCGAGCGCGCGCAGCCGGCGCTCGCCGCGCTCGGCAGGACCATCACGTACTTCGGCGCGAGCGGCAGCGGCCAGGCCGCCAAGGCCACCAATCAGATCATGTGCGCCGGCATCATCGAGGCCGTCGCGGAGGCGATGGCCTTCGCGCGCGCGCACGGCTTGCCCCTCGAGAAGCTCGTCGAGACCCTCGGCAAGGGCGCCGGCTCGAGCTGGTACTTCGTGCACCGGGCGCCGAACATGATCCGCGGAAGCTACCCCGCCGGCTTTCGCGTCCGCCTGCACGCCAAGGACCTCGGCATCTGCCGCGCCATGGCGGCTCGCTTCGGGGTGGCGCTACCCGTCGTCGAGCGCATGCTCGGCGAGTACGCCGAGCTCATCGAGCGCGGCTACGGGGATGAGGATGTGTCGGCCGACTTCCGGCTGAAGGCGCAGCTCTTCGACGAAGCGGCGAGCGACCACGCGGTGTGAGTCGCGCGCTTCGGCCGCGTGCCGCCGCGTCGCGCTGCGACCCGCCCGCGCTGCGACCCACCCGCCGGGGCGCGTCCTGCGCGCAGAGCTACGACCGGACGATTACTGCTTCCAGCAAGTCGTCGTGGAGTCGGTGTCGCTGGAGTCCGTCGCGGACTGCACGCCGGTTTGAGTGACGCTGAAGGCCTGGCACGGCTTATCGTTCAGCTGCGGGCTTCCCGTGGATGGCGTCGCGGTGATGACGTAGCTCGGGCCCGATCCGGACCAGTTCGGATCCGGCACCGCGACGGTGATCTGGTAATACGTGCCGGTGGATATGGGCGGGGTGAAACTCGTCGCGCTCGTCGAATAGCCGAGCTGGGTCGGGTCCGTGGAATAGCTGTTCGCCGTGCTGAAGTACTTCTCCTCGCGGCTCGCGAGCTCCAGAACGGCGTTCGTCGCCTCCGTCCTGCGCGACTCCTGCACCTGTTGCGTGTAGATCGGAACGGCGATCGCGACGAGGATCGCCACGACGACCATGACGATCAACAGCTCGACGAGCGTGAACCCCGCCGACTCGGTCCTGGGGTCCTTTCCGCGAGTTGTCATAATGTTGAATCCTCTAACGCAGCTGGGTCCAGGTTATGCGGTGGCCTGTCGCATTGGCCGCCACGTTGATCTGCAGCGGCGCGGGGGGCGTGGAGCCGGGCTGATACGTCTGATACACGAGCCAGCTCTCCCCGTTGGCGGTCTGCACCGGGAACGATGTGCCCGTCGCGTTGGTCCCGACACCCGCCGCGATGGTGTCATAGTACTGTGGGAAGAAGTTCGTGAAAGCTCCCCCGCTCAATATCTGCAGCGCGTAAGTGTAGCCGGTCTGGGAGGCCGGGGTGCACGAAAGGAGCGTATTGGACGGCGGTACCGTGGAGTTCACGACGAACGCGCCGCCGACCAGCTCCGGATTGAATACGATCTGCTCGGGATCCGGATCGCAGGTCGCGCTGCTCGGGTTGCTCGAGCAGCTCGAGCAGTCGGTGGTGCTCGAGTTGCAGGAGCCGCCCGTGCCCGGCAGATAGACGTACCAGCCGAATTGATTGTTCGTTCCGCTCGAGCACGCGGAGGTGCCTTCCCAGCACACCACCGCGTTCTCGGAGATGTCCCGATCGCCGCAGGTGGCGGCCGGAGGATTGTTGCTGCAGCCGCTGTTGTTGACGGTGAACGTCTGCGGAGCGAGCGGCCAGGTGGAGGGCGTACCGACGTTCACGGTCGGGGCCACGACCGTGTAGGCACTCGCGCCCGTCGTCGACAAGCCCAGGCTCGTCGACGCCACGAGGGCGGCGTACTGCGCGACGGACTTCGAGTTCCAGTTCGCCATGGCCCAGTCCCAAACACCGTAGATCCCCTGCGCTCCGGCGGTAAAAGATGTCGCGCCGGTGTTCGTGAACGGGGACTTCTGCCCGGTCCCGAAGGCGATCATGAGGGTTTGCGGGCCCGCGGCCGTCTGGCCGGAGGCCACGACGAGCTGCGTCGTGATGGGCTGGCCGGCCGGGGCCGTGAACACCGGCGACATGACGTAGTCGGTCCCCGCCGCGGTGCACGCTGCATCGAGGCAGCGCTTGATACCCCACTGCGAGGGATCGCTGCTGGTCAAGTCGAAGCGCCAGACGTGTCCATTCAGGTCGCCGGCGTACACATAGTCGGTGATGTGATCGCCGTCGAGGTCGACCGGCGTTACATAGGCGATGCCGTTGGCGGTACTCGCCGTGTTGGTGCTGAGGTAGTACATCTGCATCCCTTGGGGGATGCCGCCCACCACCGCTGCGTTCGCCGGTATGGTGAGGATGAAGATTCCCGCATCTCCGGTGGAGCTGCCGAACCCGTTGCCGAAGATGATGCCCCAGTCGCCGTTGTGCAGGCGGCGAATCTGCGGCGTGCCGTAAGTGTTGCCGAGATTCTGGCCGCAGTTCGCGCCTCCCTCTGCCGTCGGGCACACGATGGACGACGGATTCCACTCGCCCATCACGAGGCTCGCCGCGTTGGTGTCGGAGAAGGAGGTCGGGTCGGTGATATCGAGCGCATAGATCACTGCGCCGCCGGGCCCCATTCCCCCGACGAGCCAGGTATGCCAGGCCCCGTCGTAGAACAGGTCGCCGGAGCCCGGCGTCGCATCGACGTAGAAGTTGTGGCCGTACTGCGGGTTGGAGAAGTCGAGATTCGGCGTGACGGTGTTGCAGTTCGCCGGGTTGGTGCCGTGAATCGTATCGACGACCGAGGTGCCGGAGCCGTCGCCGCCGCCGGTTGTGCACGCCGTGCCGGCGTTGAGGAGGGCACCCTCGATCGTCGCGCCGGGCATGTACGCGAGCACTTCGAGTCCGTCGTTCGGCGCCGAAGTGTTGAAGGTGCCGTCCGCGTTGAACGCACCGGCGCGAAAGCCGTGCAGCAGCCCGTCGTTCGCGCCGACGTAGACGACGTTCTCTCGCGTCTCATCTGACGACACGTACTGCGCGTAGGACGTGCCCGTGTTCTCGGGCATCGAGGTGGTTGGATAGAGGCGGTCCGCCCAGCTCGCGGTGTAAGGCGACGAAGGCGGTCCGACCCAGCTCGGGCTCGAGTCCACGATGTCGCCGAGCACGCCGTCGCGCTCGCGAAAGCAGGGCTGGACAGTGCCCAACGACGCGGCGGGGCACGTTCCCGAGGAGTTCACCTCGTTGGTTCGGTCACCGCGCAAATACGCGACGCGAGTCCACGGCTCGGTCTCTCCCGAAGGGTCGCCCGAGTCGATCGCGGCTTGCTCGGCGGATGAGAGATCGTCCCACTTGAATGAGACGCCTTCCGTACCGTTCCAGGTCAGAATGGTGCGGCTCGACGGCGCTTCCGCCGTAACGGACGTGGTCGTACTCGCGCAGCTCCCGCCCGTGAGCACGCACGAGGCGTCCCAAGTAGCCGTGGGATTGATCGTGAGGGTCGTTCCGCTCGTCGTCGTCGTCGTCTCCAGCTGATTCGCCGTGAGCCGTCCGGTCCAGTTGTCCGGATCGTAGAACGAGAAGTAGGCGAATGCGCCGGTCTGGACCTTGGAGGACTGCTTCTGGTTCACGCCTGCGGAGCCCTCGGAGAGACTGCTCGGCTGAGCCTGGAAGCAGAGGACCTCGTGAACGTTGGTATCGCCGCCCGTCGAGCCGGCGAAACCGAAGCGGAAGCTGCTCGGCAGCGGGCCGTTGGAGGTCGTGATGAGCTGATCCGTGATGACCTGCTGCGTCGCTCCGCCGTTGACGCTGAAGCTGAGACTCAGCAAGCCGGCCGGCGTAATTTTGAGGTTGTAGACGATCGGCATGACGCAGCCTTCGTCGGAGCTTGCGTTCGCGGCGCAGAGCGTTCGCGCCGTGGCAGTCTCGCTCGCGAGCTGAATACCGGAAGGCAGCACGGTCGAGAGCACCTGGTAGGCGTTGGGAATGGCCGCGTAGTCGAGTATCCCGGCCGGATTCTCCGTGGTGGGCGTGCCGTTGCTGGCTAGCGTCGCCGTGGTGACTTCCGATTTGCCATCCTGGTAGTGCGAGAGCGAGTGCGACGTGTAGCCGCTGAAATTGAACAGAGCGCCCGTTTGGCAGGTGAGCTGAACCGCGATCATCCCATCGGTCGGATTGCCGGAGCAAAGCCCACCGCTATAGGTCCCGCCGTTGAAATAGCACGACGTTGCCATCGCCGCGGGGTAGCAGGGCAGGCCGGTCGAGCACGCGCCATACGCGTTGGTGAGCGCCTGCCAGGCGATGTCGCCCGCCCCTCTGAGGCCGATGCGGCCCGGCTGATAGCCGCCGCCGCTCGCCGTATTGTCTCCCGACGCCGACGTGCCCGTCTCCCCGAGCGTATTCGTGGTGCCGTTCAAGAAGTTGCCGTATTCGTCGATGCCGAGCCCGAGATACGCGCCGACGAGTCCGTCGTAATTGGGGTTCACGTTGGAGCACGTGTAGGCGAGGCTTCCTCCCCAGGAGCCGATGCCCTGGAACGTGCTGGTTCCGTAGGCCGAATTCGCGGTGGACGAGCAACTGCTCGGAACCGTGCCGCCCTGGATCGGCATGCATCCGTCGAGCAGATAGAAGCTGATGCCGTCCGCACCATCTGCGCCGGCTCCGCCCTTGTCACCTCCGTACGTCAGCGTCTCGAACTGAATCTCGATGCCCTGGTTCGTCGGAAAGGTCCACGCGGAGACGATCGCGCCGTTCTGGTGATAGCCGCCGGGGTGGCCGTTGGTGAAGCGCAGAGCCCCTTGTCCGGCCGGATCGGGGACGCCTTGCGAGGGGGAGCTCGGCGCCGAGCTGGACCCGAGATAGCCGTCCACGCCACCGACGAGGTCCTCGTTGTAGTAGGAGCTCGCGATGCCGACGCACCCCGGAAAGGTATAGCCCCCGGTGGTGCTCTGTCCGATGCTTCCCGAGACTGCGGCGCTGCCGGCCGTGAGGCACGCGCCGTTGTAGAACAGCCACTGATTGGTCGTCGTCGCGCCGGTGAAGTTCTCGCTGACCGGCGTTTGCGCTCGAGCGGCGGAGCAGAGCAGCGCCGCGAGCGCAACGAAGACGACCGAGCCGAGAGTTCGAGCGTTCATCTAGAGTCCTCCTCGATTGACGACGCCCGCGGAGATCTCGTACGTGCTCTCCACGACCGAGACCGCCGTGCCGGTGCCGCCGTATCCCACGGCGTCGATCTGATAGCAGCTGCCCACGCCGTCGGAACAAGTCCCCAGGTAGGCGATGTAGAAGATCGGGGCCTGCACATACGTGCCGGCGGCCGCATTGGCCTCCACGCTCATGCCCGGCGGCGTGTAGGAGACGCCCACCGCATTGCCGCCGATGTCCCAAGGCACGCCCGCGGCGGTGAGTCCGGAGCTCGCCAGGGTGTTGGAGCAGATCTGCCCTTCGTTGAGATTCGCGTTGAGCTGCGTGGTGCACGCGACCGCGGGGATGGCCGCGTTGTTGCTGCTGGTGAGCCACCATTCGGCGTACTGCTGCGCTTCCTCCGCCGCGTGCGTGGCGCGCTGCTTCTCGCGGATGTTGCCCGCGATCTTCTCCTGGATGCCGAAGCTGCGGAACATGCTGACGGCCAATATCGTGATGATGAGGAGCAGCAGCAGGCTCGCGATGAGCACGAAGCCCCGTTGCCGCCGCGCTCTTGCCCGACGCGCGCTCACGTGGTGACTCCGGTCCTCGACATCACGCCGACGACGCTCTCGATGTATTTGGTCGTCGGCTGCGACGGGTCTTGCGCCGCGAGAGGATTGGTGAAGGTGATCCGTATCTTCACGGCGGTGATGTTGAGCCAGTATTGCGTCTGCATCTGGGCCGCCGTGAGATAGGTGTCGACGTTGTTGTCGGCGACGCTCGCGTTGGTTCTCACGCCGTACCAGACCTGCAGGTTCTCAACGCCGCTCACCAAGGCAACGGGCGCCTGCGCCGCCCCGTCGACGCTCAGCGTGCAGTCGAGATTGCCGTCGGCATCGACGCTGAACGTGTTGGTGTACGTGTGGTTCGCGCCCGTCGTGTTCGTCCCGCCGGTGCAATTGTTGATGGTGTCGCCGCTCATCGTCTGGAAGCGCACGGAGAACGAATCGCCCGGCGCGCCGGCCCCGGAGCTGCCGTAGATCGCCTGGCCCGCCTGGATCGATCCGTCCTGGGGCAAAGCCACGTCGATCGAGTTCGTCGTCGGGTTCGGGAAATAGCCCGCGTCCTGGATCACGTCCGTCATCATGATCATGGCGAGCCG
Source organism: Gammaproteobacteria bacterium (assembly GCA_030038645.1). Lineage (GTDB taxonomy): Bacteria > Pseudomonadota > Gammaproteobacteria > Steroidobacterales > Steroidobacteraceae > JASHUC01. The sequence continues at coordinate 1,053 of JASHSR010000175.1, read as the reverse complement.
CTCGCCATCCTCGAGCTGCGCGAGGCTGCTCTGGGCGTAGAAGGTATTGCGCATGCTCTGCACGATCGTGAGCAGCCCGCCGATGAGGAACAGGGCGATGAGCAGCGCGATGAGCAGCTCCACCAGGGAGTAGCCGCCGAGGCGGCGGGTGCGCAGGCTCGAGGGGGAGTGGCTCACGGTCAGGGCTCCACGTAGAGCGTGTAAGTCGGGTTCTGGAACGCGGCCGTCGTGCCGCTCTCGGCGTTCGCGGTCGTCGTGCTCGCCTCCTGCGAATTGACGGCGACGGCGTTCTCCACCCAGGTGATTTGAATGGTGCAGCTCACCGGCGGCGTCGAGTTCTCGCAGCTGATCGTGGCCGAGACGTTCGGCAGCAGCTGGTTGATCGCGAGCACCCACTGCTCCAGGTCGTAGGAAGCGAGCGTCGTGACATCGCACGGCACCATCCCCGTGGCCGTGCAATCGGCCCCTGCCGTCGGGAATCCGGACGGGTTGCTCGTGATGCTCGTACCGGAGATCGTGATCGTCTGGGGAGGACTGGCGTCCCAGTAATCGCGGTTGGTGTGCATCGCGGCGGCGAGGCTCGCCGCCTCGATCGCGGCGAGCGAGCGCATGCTCGCGCTGGTCGTGCTCGCGAGGGCGAGCGCCTGCATCTTGCCGATCCCGAGCAGGCCCACCGCGATCACGACGAGCGCCACCATGACCTCCACGAGGCTGAAGCCGCTCGCGCGCGGAGCCGGACGCCGCGCGGGCCGAGCCGGACACCGCGAGGGCAGAGCCGGATGCCCCGAGCGCAGGGCAGGCCATCGCCGGGAGAAGGTCGCGCGCCGCGCGCTCATATGCAGGCCGCCTGGGTGGTGTGGGTATAGACGGTCATCATTCCGATCACCGTGATATCGAGACAACGCGTCCAGACGGGATCGGCCGTCGCGTCGTGGAGCGTGAGGGTCGTCCCCCCGTTCGGCAGCTGCAGAGCGAATCCCTCCCTGCTGAACGTCACCGCGTTGAGGCCGGAGCCCGATTCAAACGTGTCCGTGCTCGTGAAGGCGGGCTGGA
>JASHSR010000174.1 GCA_030038645.1 Gammaproteobacteria bacterium | reverse complement strand
GACCGCTCGGCCACCTCTCCGCTCGATGGGTCGCGGCGAGCGCCTCGATGACCTCGTCGCGATTGCAGGAGTCGCCCGGGACCTTGCCGGGCAGCGCCGGGATGATACCCGATGTCAGGTGGAAGGCGCCGTCTTCGTCGCCGGCGTCCTCGCGGGCGCAAACAGCGGCGGCTCATCGAGGCAGGGGTCCGTGAGCTTTCGCGGAGGGGGCGCGGGCTCGTTGTAGGCGGGGATGCGCAGCGCCGCGTGCGTGTCCGGAGGGTCGATGCCGGGGGGGACTCTGAGCGAAGGAATGCTCTGCGCACGGTCGTACGGCTGAGGCCTGTTGCAGTCCTTCGCCCTGAAGGCCTTGGGAATCGCGTGATGGCACCCGGCCAGCGCGACGGCCGCGGCGGCGGCGAGGAGCGCGCGCCACAAGGCCCGCGAGGCGGATGTCATTGCGTGGGTTGAAGTCATGCTTTCGCCGTGCTCTCGTTCGATGGAAAAGCTCATGCGCCGAGCGCGCCGCCTTCGCGTAGGGCCGCGGTCACCGCCGGCTGATATCGCTCGGACAGCTCCGTGAGCGGCAGGCGGATGCCGCGCTCGATGAGGCCCATGCGCGCGAGCGCCCACTTCACGGGGATCGGGTTCGTCTCGAGGAACAGCGCATGATGCAGTCCGGCGAGAGCGGCGTCGAGCCGCGCGGCCTCGTCCCGCTCTCTGCGCGCCGCGGCCGCCATCAGCGCCGACATGGCGCGGGGGGCGACGTTCGCGGTGACGGATATCACGCCGACGGCTCCGGCCAGCACGGCCTCTCTCGCGGTGGCATCGTCACCGCTCAGTATCTCGAACCCCTGCCGGCAGACCCCCTTCAGCTCGCGAATACGGTCGATCTGGGCAACGGCCTCTTTGACCGCCACGAGCTTCGGAAGTTGCGACAGCCGCGCAAGGGTCTCCGGGAGCATATCGACGGCGGTGCGGGACGGGATGTTGTACGGAATGAGCGGCACGCGCGACGCCTCGGCGGCCGCCGCAAAATGCCGATAGAGCCCCTCCTGCGTCGGGCGGTTATACGCCGGCGTGACCACCAGCAGCGCATCGATCGGGAGCTCGCAGAGCCGGCGGACGCGCTCGACCGTTGCGGCAGTGCTGCTGCTGCCGGCTCCGGCTACGATGGGGATTCGGCGCGCGACCTGCTCGCAAGCCCGCCGGGTGAGCTCGGCGAGCTCTGCGTCCGTGAGCGTCGCGGACTCGCCCGTCGTGCCGCCGACGACGATGCCGCTCGTGCCGTTCTGGAGATGGAAATCGACGAGGCGGGACCACGCGGCGAGATCGAGCGCGCCGTCGGCCCGCATCGGCGTCACGATGGCGACCAGGCTACCGGAGAACATGGCATTTCACGGGCTCGCGATGCGGTTCGAGTGAGCCGGCGATGGTACGGTATTTTCGCGGCCCGCGCCCACCCTCCCCTCGGGATTCGCCTGCGGATTGCCCCGCGGGGCGCGCCTCGCAACCGGCTGCCGCTCCCGGTAAACTGCTGTGCCAGCAAGGAGAATGACCCGCAGATGAAGCAGCACCTGGCGGTTTCGGCGATCGGCAGCGACCGCACGGGCATGGTGCACGAGCTGACGCGTGTCGTGACCGAATGCGGGGGCAACATCAGCGAGAGCCGCATGGCGAACCTCGGATCGGAGTTCGCGATGCTGCTGCTCGTCTCGGGCAACTGGCATGCGCTCGCCAAGCTCGAAACCGAGCTCAAGCGGCTCGCCGAGACGAGCAATCTCAGCGTTCACCTGCGGCGCACGGAGCCGCGGACGACGCGCACGGACATGCTGCCGTACTCGATCGACGTGGTCTGCCTCGACCAGACCGGCATCGTCTCCGGTCTCGCAGGCTTCTTCGCGAGCCGCGGGATCGACATCGCCGAGGTCTCGACCCGCAGCTACCCCGCCGCCCACACCGGCGCCCCGATGTTCTCGGTGCAAATGATCGCGAACGTGCCGAGCCGCATCCACATCGCCCACCTGCGCGAGGAATTCATGGAGTTCTGCGACTCGCTCAATCTCGATGCCATCCTCGAGCCGGTGAAGGCCTGAGAGGCTGCCATGGCAAAAGTCGCGCTCGACAAGCCGGTCCCCGCCTTCGAGCTGCCCTCGACGAGCGGCGGGACCTGGAAGCTCGGTGCCGCCGCGGGCGGCAAGCTCGTCATCTACTTCTACCCGAAGGACATGACCTCCGGCTGCACGCTCGAGAGTCAGGGCTTCCGCGATCTGTACCCCGCCTTCCGCCGGGCGGGCGTATCGATCGTCGGGATCTCCCGCGACAGCGTGACCTCGCACCTCAAGTTCCGGGCCAAGGAGCGCCTGCCGTTCGAGCTGCTCTCCGATGAGGACGAGACGGCCTGCCGGCTCTTCGATGTGATCAAGGAGAAGAGCCTGTACGGGAGGAAGTACATGGGGATCGAGCGCAGCACCTTCCTTCTCGATGGCCGGGGCGTCCTGCGCCGCGAGTGGCGCAAGGTCAAGGTGCAAGGACACGCGGAGGAAGTCCTTGAAGCGGCGAAGTCTCTCTGAGACGGGTCCTGCCCCGGGCGCGGGTCCCGCTCCGGATGCAGCGCTCGCGCCGAGC
>JASHSR010000173.1 GCA_030038645.1 Gammaproteobacteria bacterium | reverse complement strand
CCACGCGTTCTTTCCCACCTCGACGGCCTACGGGAGCCTCATGCTCTCGCTCGCGACCTTCGGCGCCGGATTCGCGACGCGGCCCATCGGCGGCATCGTCCTTGGGAGGTATGCGGATCGCGCCGGGCGCAGGCCCGCGATGCTGCTGTGCCTGGTTCTGATCGGCGGCTCGATCACGGCGATGGCGCTGATCCCCTCCTATGCCCGGATCGGCATCGCGGCTCCGATCCTGGTGGTGATCGCGCGCCTCCTCGAGGGCTTCTCGCTCGGCGGGGAGGTGGGCTCGAACACCGCGTTCCTCGCCGAGGCGGCGAGTCCCGAGCGCCGCGGAGAGGCGGTCTCCTGGCAGGGCGCGAGCCAGCTCATTGCGCTGATCGCCGGCAATCTGGTCGGTGTGGCGCTGACCGCAATCATGCCTGCCGCCCTGCTCGATGCGTACGGTTGGCGAATTGCGTTCCTGCTCGGTGCGGCGGCCGTGCCGTTTGGGCTGTGGCTGCGGACCGGTCTGCCCGAGACGCTGCATGCTGGAGAGCCCACAACGCTGCACGCTACCGAGCAAGGATCCGGGGCTCCGCTACCGGCCGCGGCGTGCCCCTCGGCCGAGGCGCCACCCACCCGCCTCACGCGCCGCCACTGGCGGGTCATCGTGCTCGGCCTGGTCATCCTCGCCGCCGGCACGATCGCCACCTACATATCCACGTACATCGTGACCTACGCGCAGGACACGCTGCATCTGTCGGCGCGGGCCGGCTTCGTGGCAGAGCTCACGAGCTACGCCGTCAGCCTGCCGTTCTGCGTGCTGGGCGGGCAGTGGTCCGACCGCTATGGCCGCTGGCCGATCAACGTCTGGAGCAATCTCGCCTTCCTGGTCGCGATCTATCCCGTATTCGCCTGGGTCGTCGACGCCCCGTCGGAAGGCTCGCTGATCGCGGGCATGACGCTGCTCGGCGCCCTGTCGTCGATCTATATCGGCTCCTTCTTCGCGGCCTTGGCCGAAGCGCTGCCGCGAGCGATCCGCAGCACCGGCTTCGGCACGATCTACTCGCTCTCGATCGCGCTCTTCGGCGGCACGACGCAGCTGGTGGTCACCTGGCTGATCCATATCACCGGCAGCTCGATCGCACCTGCGTGGTATCTGATCGGAGCCACCGCCGTCGGGCAGATCGCGCTCATGCTGTTCCCCGAAACGGCGCCGGCACGCCTCGGCGGCCGAATGCCCGCAGCGGCGATTGCGCAGTCGTCCGAACCACGCACCTGAGCTCAGGCTCAGGCGCTTTTCGGTGTGTACGGGTGCTTGCCCCGGGCGTTCCAGCGGTAAAGATCCTCATTCCCGCAATACGGGCATTTGATGACGCTCAGATGATCGTCGGATTCGGGCGAAGCCGACTTGCCCCCCTCCGGCGCGGGCGCGATGGCGATGACGAGCCCGCACGAGGCGCTCTTGCACAGCCAGCCCTCGTAGACTTCCCCTGGAACCATCTGATGCTTTGCCCGCACTTCGACGTGGCGCACGGCCGCTGAACTGACGGGTCTGCGGACTGGCGTACCCCGGCTCTTGGATGGACGTTTGATCGCCATGGGCAGTCTCCCTGCTCGAGCACTTCGGGAGAGCCTACCGCGGCGGCCGCCCCTGCGCCACAGCTAAGCTCCGCCCCCGCCTCGTGCCGCCGAGCGACTGCCGGCGGAAAGACAATTAAATCGGCCGCTTAGCAGCGGAGCGGCACGACCTTCAGTTCAAACCCGCTGTCCGGCATCGCGGAGCTCCACCGATCGCGCCAGCGATCTCCGACGCGTCCGCAGAGCCATGAATGCCCCGGCGAGCGCTGCAAGCAGCTTGAGGGACATCGTCAGGGCGACGCTGGCGGTGAAGAAGCCGGCGAACGCCACGCTCGCTCCGTCGAAGAGCGCGTAGAGCACGACCAGCGCCACACTGAACAGGAAGGGATTTCGCTCGGGCTTGCGGGCCGAGAACAGCCACGCGGCCGCGAACACCAGCGCCGTTCCAACGACTCGGGTGGACCCTCGCGCGATCGGCACACCGGCTGTCTCGTAATATGCGCGGGGATGGCCTGGCTCGACGAGCATGCCCCACGCGAACACGACGGCGATTGCGACGAGCACGTCTATCGCGAGGACCAAAGCGGCCAGGCCGGCGGCCTTGGCGAAGTCGAGCCAACTCATGAGCTGCGCCCCAACGGGACCGAACGGCCGGTCCCGGCAAGTCTACGCGGACGCGTCAAATGCTGCGCTTGGGAAGGTGCGGCGAGGGCCAGGGGTACTCCGACTTGCCGTTGAAGATCACGTCCGGCTCCGCGCGCTTGAGAGTCCAGTAGCCGTGCGCGATCTCGGCCTGCAGCTGCCCCGGCGCCCAACCCGCGTGTCCAACAAAGATCTTCAGGCCGTCCATGGGCTTCTCGCGGGCGAGCAGCTGGCGCAGCAGGTCCCCGTCCGCGCTCAAGTAGACGCCGTCGCACGCTTGAACCGCATGCGCGGGCGCCTTCGCGGCGCGAAACAGAAACCACACGGAGCCGAACTCCACCGGTCCGCCGAAGTACACCTTGTCGCTCACCTGCGCGAGGCCCTTGATCTGCGGAAACAGATGCGAGACGGGAACCGACGTGGGCCTGTTCACGATGATACCGACCGGGGCGGGACCGAGGTTGTTCATCACGAGCACGACCGAATCGGCGAAATCGGGATCGGGATCCGGCAGATCGTCTCGGGCGACGAGGAAAATCGCAGTGACGGACTTCGCACCGGCCGCGGATGTCGGCCGCGAGGGACCGCAGAGGAGCAGGAGGGCGCAGAGTGCCCCCGCTACGCAGCGCTGAAGGTACCAACCGCTACTCACTGTCGACACTCGCCTCGGCGACATCGCACGGCGTGCGGCCGCTTGCGGAGAATTCTACCCCCTCCACTTCCCTGGCGCCCACGATACCGGTTGGCGCGGTCCTCTCCGCGAATGTCCGTCCAGGGCTCGATGCCGCCCGCCCCGCGCCGGTCGTGCGTTGCGATTGAGGTATGCTCCCGGCCCCACCCCCGGGGAACGACGAGAAGAGGCCTCGCAATGATCGACTATACCGGCAAGGTCGCGTTCATCACGGGCGGCGCATCGGGCGCGGGCTTCGGCCAAGCGACCGTATTCGCGGAAGCCGGGTGCAAGATCGTGATCGCCGACATCCGCCGCGCCGCCCTCGACGAGGCGGCCGCCAAGCTGCGCGCCCAGGGCGCCGAGGCTCACGGGATCCATTTGGACGTGACCGACCGCGCCGCCTATGCACGCGCCGGCGACGAGGTCGAGAAGGTGTTCGGCAAGCCTCCGGAGCTGCTGTTCAACACGGCCGGCGTCAACACGTTCGGCCCGCTCGAGAAGTCGACCTACGACGACTTCGACTGGCTCGTGGGGGTGAATTTCTGGGGCGTGGTGAACGGCATGATGACCTTCGTGCCGCGCATGATCGCGGCAGGCCGCGGTGGCTACATCGTCACCACCGCGTCGATGGGCGGGTTCTCCGGCAGCGCCGCCGCGTCGATCTATTCGGCCGCGAAGGCGGCCGTGATCAATCTGATGGAGAGCTACCGCCTCGCTCTCGCCCGGTACGACATCGGCGTGTCCGTGCTGTGTCCGGCGAACATCCGCAGCAACATCGCCGAAGCGACCAAAGTGCGCCCGGCCCACCTCGGCAATACGGGCTACGTCGTCAACGACGAGGTGATCCAGTCGCTGCACCGCATCCATGCCCACGGCCTCGATCCGGTCGTGTTGGCCCGGCGCACCAAGGAGGCCATGGAGGCCAACCAGCTCTACATCATTCCCTACCCCGAGCAGAAAGAGCCGCTCGCCCAGCACTTCAAGCAAATCGTCGATTCCGTGCTGCCGATGGAAGCCGACCCGGAAGGTGCGAGGGCGCGCACGGAGGCGCTGCAGAACTGGATCAAGGATCGCCAGGCTCTCATGTCCAGCAGCAAGCGCGACTGACGGGGGCGACATCATGCGCGCCAGCCGCCAATCGGGGGAGACCGGCGCGAGCTACCGGCTCGGCGATGGGGTCGGTTAAGCTCTTGCCGGCGCCGTCCGATCGGCGAATGGGAGCAACCGATGCCGCAGGGTAAGTACGGTCCGCACCTCCCGGACCAGACCTATGTCCCCCATGCCTATCCGGAGCATCTGTTCGACACCGGCGAGGTGTCGCTCAACTATGCAACGGCGGGATCGGCCGAGCAGCCCGCGCTCGTGCTGCTACCCGGACAGACCGAATCCTGGTGGGGCTACGAGCCGGCCATGGGGCGGCTCGAGGCGCACTTTCAGATCTACGCGGTCGATCTGCGGGGCCAGGGCCGCTCGAGCCGCACGCCCGGCCGCTACACGCTCGATAACATCGGCGAGGACGTGGTACGCCTCATCGCGTTCCGGATCCGCCGGCCGGTGGTCGTGAGCGGGCTTTCCTCCGGCGGGGTCATCGCCGCCTGGCTTTCGGCCTACGCTCCGCCCGGCCTGGTGCGCGGCGCTCATTACGAGGATCCACCGCTCTTGCAATCCGAGGTCGCTCCGGAGCGCGGCCAGAGCATACGCGAGGGGGCTGCGGGCGGGATGTTCGCCCTCTTCAACAAGTATCTCGGCGACCAATGGACCATCGGCGATGAGGAGGGGCTCGCCAAGGCGATGCAGGAGAGGATCGAAGCCATGCCGCCGCAGATCGCCCGGGCCTTTGCGCAATTCCTGCCACCGCCCCCCGATCCCAAGGGCATCGCACTGCGGCGGCAGATGGTGAGGGAATACGACCCCGAGTGGGCCCGGGCGTTCTTGACCGGAACGGTTGGGGCGAGCTGCGATCACGCGAGGATGCTGGCCGCGGTCAAGTGTCCCGTGCTGTTCACCCATCACTTTCGGTGGCGCGACGAGAAGACCGGTATGTTTGTCGGCGCAATCTCCGATTTGCAGCTGGCGCGCGTGCGCGAGCTCATTACCGGCGCCGGGCAGCCGTTCCTCTACAAGTCATTCCCCGAGATGGGCCACGTCATGCACGGCCAGGATCCAGCTTTGTTCGCGCGCACGCTGCTCGAGTGGACGGCCACGCTGCCGAGCGAATCCGAAACTCGAACGCGCGGAGTATTCGCCGCCTCGTCGTGAGCGCATCCGCCCTTCATCACCCGTGCCCGATGTAGTCCATCCGACCGCCGTCCACGGTCAGCGCCTGCGCCGTGATCCAGCCCGACTCCGGCGCCGCGAGAAACGCCACGGCGTTCGCGATGTCCTCGGGCTCGCCGACTCGGCCCACCATCGTCTTCTCGGCGAAGCGGCGCTCCGTTTCCGAGCCGCGCTCACGCAGCGCGCCGGAGGTCATGTCCGTGCGCACGAAGCCTGGCGCGACCGCGTTCACCGTGATGCCGTACGGTCCGAGCTCGAACGCAAACCGCATGCTGAGGATCAGCACCTGCGCCTTCGTCGCCGCGTAGAAGGTGCTGCCCGGGAGCGCCGTGCCGATGCCTGCGATGGAGCTGATGTTCACGATACGGCCGTATCCGCGCTGCCGCATCGCAGGCACGACCGCGCGCGTGGCGTGAATGACACCCTCGACGTTGACTCGGTTCAGGTGCGCGAAGGCCTGCGCGTCGAAGGTCTCGAGCGTCGCGCGCGCGATCACGCCTGCATTGTTCACGAGAATGGTGATCGGGCCCAGCTCGGCGGCGGCTCGCTCGATCATGCGCTGCACCTGATCCGCGTCGGCCACGTCGGCCTGTACCGCGGTCGCCCGCCCGCCCGCGTCGCGGATCTCGCGCACGACGGCTTCGGCTGCATCGGCGCGCGCAGCGTAATTGACGCAAACGGCCGCGCCTCGGGCCGCAAGGAGATGCGCCACCGCCCGCCCGATCCCGCGGGAGGCTCCCGTTACCACCGCCACCTGCTCGTGCCACTCAGCCATCGGAGCCTCCGATCAGGCCGCGCAACCGTTCCCAGTCGAACGCTGGGCCCGGGTCCGTCTTGCGGCCCGGGGCGATCTCGCTGTGGCCGGCGATACGCTCCCGGCTCAACGTCGGATACGCGGTGAGCAGCGCCTCGACCAGCCGCGCGAGCCGGGTGTACTGGACATCGGTGTAGGGCTCATCGTCGGTGCCCTCGAGCTCGATGCCGATCGAGAAGTCGTTGCAGGCAGGCCGCCCCTGGTACTGCGACGCTCCGGCGTGCCAGGCGCGCAGGCCGAATGGAACGTACTGGACGATGGCCCCGGTGCGCCGGACCAAGGCGTGCGCCGACACGCGCTGGCCGGCTATCTCGCGAAAATAAGGGTGGGCATCGGCCGGCAGGCCGCCGGTGAACAGCCGGTCGATCCACGGTCCGCCGAACTCGCCCGGCGGAAGGCTGATGCCGTGAACGACGATGAGGTCCACCACGGTGCCGCTCGGGCGCTCGTCGAAATGCGGCGACAAGACTTGACGGACGCCCGCGGCGAGCCCGGTCGCGGCATCGACGTGGAGGGGTTTTGCTGCAGAATGGTCTGACATGGCGCGTGGAGCGGATGCCGAATGCCGCCTGCGGCGCTCCGGCCGCAGGCAGGGGACGGACCCCGGAAGCGTGACACGGGCCCGCTACACTGTACAGGATGCGCGACGACCCGCGCATCGTGAATGGAGAGACCCATGAGCCCCCCTGCCGCCGCGAACGCGCCGTACGTCGCCCGCGACCTCGCGCACGTCTGGCATCCCTGCACCCAGATGAAGGACCACGAGCGGGAGATGCCGATGATCCCCATCCGGCGCGGGGAGGGCGTGTGGCTCGAGGACTTCGAGGGCCGGCGCTATCTCGATGCCGTGAGCTCGTGGTGGGTGAACCTGTTCGGCCACGCCAACCCGCGCATCAACGCGGCCGTGCGCGCGCAGCTCGAGCGGCTGGAGCACGTGATCCTCGCGGGGTTCACGCACGAGCCCATCATCGACCTGAGCGAGACGCTCGCCGCGATCGCCCCGCGGGGACTCACCCGCTGCTTCTACGCCGACAACGGCTCCGCGGCCGTGGAGGTCGCCGTGAAGATGAGTTTCCACTACTGGCGCAACGTCGGAAGGACCGAGAAGCGCCGGTTCGTGACGCTCTCGAACAGCTATCACGGCGAGACGCTGGGCGCGCTCGCCGTGGGGAACGTCGAGCTCTACAAGTCGGTCTACCGCCCGCTGCTCATGGATGTGATCACGGTCCCCTCCCCCGACTGTTTCGAGCGGGAAGCGGGCGAGTCCTGGGCCGATCACTCGCGCCGCAAGTTCGCGCACATGGAGGAAGCGCTCGCGCGCCACGCGCGCGAGGTCGCCGCCGTCATCGTCGAGCCGCTCGTGCAGTGCGCCGGCGGCATGCGGATGTACGACCCGGCCTATCTCGCACTGCTGCGCGAAGCCTGCGACCGCCACGAGGTGCATCTGATCGCCGACGAGATCGCGGTCGGATTCGGCCGCACCGGCACGATGTTCGCGTGCGAGCAGGCGGGCATCCGCCCGGACCTGATGTGCCTCTCGAAGGGCCTGACGGGCGGCTACCTGCCCCTGTCGGTCGTGATGACGACGGAGCCCCTCTACGCGGCGTTCTACGATGAGTACACGCGCCTCAACGCCTTCCTGCACTCGCACAGCTATACCGGCAACGCGCTCGCCTGCGCCGCGGCGCGCGCGACTCTCGGCATCTTCCGGGAAGACCGCGTGATCGAGCGCAACCGCGATCTCGCCGCCCATTTGGGAGCGCGCGTGCGGACGCTCGCCGATCATCCTCACGTCGCTGAGGTGCGCCAGTGCGGAATGATCGCCGCCATGGAGCTCGTGCGCGAGAAGGCGAGCCGGGAGCCCTACCCCTGGCAGGAGCGCCGCGGACTCATCGTGTACCGGTACGGACTCGAGCGCGGCGCCCTGCTGCGCCCCATCGGCAACGTGGTGTACTTCATGCCCCCGTACGTGATCACGCCCGAGGAGATCGACTTCATGGTCGAAGTCGCGCGCGGGGGCATCGAGCAGGCGACGCGCGACTGACATGCGCTTGACACGAGTCCACATCGATGAGCCGCTCTCGCCGAACTCGCATGTGACCGTGCGCGGCGCGGCGGCCAATCACGTGAGGGGCGTTCTGCGCCTCGAGCCGGGCGATGACCTTACCGTGTTCGATGGGCGGGGCGGCGAGTACCCGGCGCGCATCGATGGACTGCACAAGGACGCCGTGCTCCTCACGCTCGGCGAGCATCGCCCTATCGAACGGGAGTCGCCCCTCGCGCTGACGCTCGCGCAGGGCGTCTCCCGCGGCGAGCGCATGGACCTCGTGGTGCAGAAGGCGACGGAGCTCGGCGTCCGGCGAATCGTGCCCGTACTGACGGAGCGCACCGTGGTGCGTCTCGATGCGAAGCAGGCGCAGTCGAAGCAGCGGCACTGGCGCGCCGTGGCCGTGGCGGCGTGCGAGCAATGCGGCCGCAACGCCGTGCCCGAGATCGCGACACCGGCGACGCTCGCGGCAATCCTGTCGTCGCTCGAGCCCGGCGCGACGCGACTCGTCCTCTCGCCCGCCGGCGGTTTGAGAGTCGGCGACCTGAAGACCGTCCGCGACCCGAAATCCGCCGGCGCCGCGCTGATCGTGCTGATCGGTCCCGAAGGCGGCCTCTCCGAGCCGGAGCAGCAGGCTGCGATCGATGCGGGATTTCGCGCGCTCAACCTGGGTCCCCGCGTGCTACGCACGGAGACCGCCGCAATCGCCGCGCTCGCGGCGCTCCAGCAGCACCTCGGGGATATGTGAGCGCCGACCGTCTGGATATCGAACCCTGTAGCATGCCGCTTCTCGACCGGGAGACCGCCGCGCGAGCGACTCCGGCATCGCGGGGCCGCGGCGGCTCGGGGCCGTAGGAGACAGCCGATGTATGAATGGAACGCCGAGGACTACGCCCGCCATTCGGGGGGCCAGGAGGTCTGGGCTCGCGAGTTGCTGGGCTCTCTCGATCTGCGGCCGAACGATTGCGTGCTCGACATCGGGAGTGGCGATGGCCGCATCACCGCCGCCATTGCGGAGCGCGTGCCGCAAGGGCGTGTCGTGGGAGTGGACTCCTCAGCCGATATGATCCGCCACGCGCGCGCCGCATTCGCGGGCGATCGGCGGCCCAACTTGACCTTCATGCAGGCAGACGCGAGCGCCCTGCCGTTCGACTCGCAATTCTGCGTCGTGTACTCGAGCGCGACGCTCCACTGGGTGGCCGACCAGCGGCCTGTGATCGCCGGTATCGCCCGGGCGCTGCGACCCGCCGGTCGGCTCGTCGCCCAGATGGGCGGCTACGGCTGTGCCGCCACGGTGATCGCCGCGATGGATGCCGTGACGCGTCGGCCGCAGTGGGCCGGCGCGTTCCAGGACTTTGCTTTCCCGTACGCGTTTCACCGGCCACAGGACTACGAGCGCTGGCTCGGGGAGGCGGGCTTCGAGGTGGACGAAGCGCGGCTCATTCCAAAGGACATGGTCCACTCGGACCGGGCCGCGTTCACCGGCTGGATCCGCAGCGCCTGGCACCCTTACACCAACCGGGTCGCTTCACCGAAGCGCGTGCGGTTCATCGAGGAGGCGGTCGATCAGTACCTCGCCTCGCATCCGCCCGATGCGAGCGGCTCGGTGCACGTGCCGATGGTGCGGCTGCAGGTACGCGCCCGCAAGCCCGCCTGACGCGAGCAGACCGTCTACGCCGCCGCGTGCGTCTCGTCCGCGATCATGTCCTCGAGCCGCTCGAGGTCGGGGACCCACGGAGTCTCATTCACCATGCGGATCTGGCAGACGACGGGCGAGCGGTCGGAGAACACGCGCGAGTTGTCGGGCCGCACCACATCGGAGCTCACGCGCACGAGCTGCGGAAAGCCTTGCGAGACGATCCCGAAGAAGCCCGCCTCCACGCGCGTGCCGATGCAGTGGAAGACGACGACGCGCGAGCGGCTGGAGGCGGGCGGAATGCTCTGCCCGCAAGCGCCCTCGAAGGAGACGAGCGGCACGTGCCGGCCGTTCCACGAGATGGTGCCGACGTACCAAGGCGGCGCGCCCGTCATCTCCGACGGCGCCTGAAAGCCGACGACCTCCGCGACGCACGAGCGCGGAATGATGAGCCTTCCATCAGCCAGCGGAATCAGGAGGCTGTAGATCTCTGCAACTCGCTCGGCCATCGAACCCTCTTACTCCGGCGCGCTTCGCGCCGTTACACGTTCCGGGTCGCGTGCACCGCGATCCCAGCGCCTCCCGCTCAGGTCGCCGCCGCGGCGCCGAGCTCCGCGGGCCGCACGCCGGTATGCGCATCCCTGTGGCGCTCGACGAGCGGCGCGATGGCGTCGAGCAGCTGCGCTTCCTGGTACGGCTTGCCGAGGTAGTCGTCCACGCCGAGCTCGATCGCGCGCGCGCGGTGCTTCTCGCCGGCGCGGGAGGTGATCATGATGATCGGCACATCCTTGAGCCGCGGATCCCCGCGGACGTGCGCAGCGACCTCGTAGCCGTCCATGCGCGGCATCTCGATGTCGAGCAGGATGATGTCCGGCAGGTGCTCCTGCAGGATCGACACCGCATCGAGGCCGTCGCGCGCCGTGAGCACGCGCATGCCGTTGCGCTCGAGCAGGCGCTG
>JASHSR010000172.1 GCA_030038645.1 Gammaproteobacteria bacterium | reverse complement strand
GGCGAGCAGCGCAAGATCGAGATGTACTACATCGGAGGGTGAGCCGCCGCGACGGAGCGGCCGCCGGGCGAACGATCGCCATGGATGCGCGCCGGATCTGAGCGCCAGGGACGGCTGCTTGCAGCCACGTAACAATATGAAAACACCTCGCCTCACCCACCTCGACGCTCGAAATCGCCCGGCCATGGTCGACGTGGGCGCCAAGGACGTGACCCATCGCACGGCGACCGCCGAAGCGCAGGTTCTGCTTCCGCGGAGCGTCGTGCTCGAGCTGCGCCGATCCGGCCATCGCACGAAGAAGGGCCCCGTCTTTGACACGGCCATCATCGCCGGTGTTCTCGCGGCCAAGCGCACGCCGGAGCTGATCCCCTTCTGCCATCCGATCGCGCTCGAGAACTGCGCCGTGGAGATCGAGCCGGCCCGGGGAGGCCTGCGCATTCGCTGCACGGTCTCCGTGCACCACCGCACCGGAGTCGAGATGGAGGCGCTCACCGGCGCCTTTGCGGCCGCGCTCACGATCTACGATATGTGCAAAGCGCTCTCCCACGACATCGAGATCTCGGGCGTCCGGCTGCTCGCCAAATCGGGCGGCCGGCGCAATTTTCGGCGTGGATCGACCGGCTCGCGCCGGCGGCCTTACAATCGGCGGTCATGAGCTCTCCTTCGCCGATCGATTCTCCGGTCGTTTCGCCGGTCGTGAGCCCCTCGCAGGACAGCGCCGCCGTCTACGGCCTGGTGCTCGCGGGCGGCCGCAGCACACGCATGCATCGCGACAAGGCCACGCTCGAGTATCGGGGCGGCAGTCAGCTCGAGCGGGCCATGGAGCTCCTCCAGCCATACGTCGCCCGCGCGTTCGCCTCCGTGAGGCGAGACCAGATCCACGATCCGGTGCGCGAGCGCTATCCGCAGATCGTGGACACCCGCGAGGGGCTCGGTCCCATCGCAGGCATCCTGGCGGCCCAGGCGGAGTATCCCGAGGTCGCCTGGCTCGTGCTTGCCTGCGACCTCCCGTTCCTCGATGCGGCGACGCTCGAGCACCTCTTGCGGTCGCGCCGGCCGGATCGGCAAGCGACCGCGTATCGCTCGAGCCATGACGGCCTGCCGGAGCCGCTCTGCGCCATCTACGAGCCTTCGAGCCGCGCGGCGATCTCCGCTTATGTCATGAGCGGGCGCGACTGCCCGCGGAAGTTTCTGAGGCAAGCCGACGTCGAGCTGCTCGACCAGCCCGATCCGCGCGCGCTCGACAACGTGAACACTCCGGAGGAGTACGGGTCCGCCCTCACCACATTGCGAGCCACGCCGGCGGCGGCGCAATCGGAGGCACGGGTGGCCCCCTCCGGTCCGACGCCCGCGCAATCGACGCAGGCGGCGGCGCAATCCGTCCCACTGTCGGGGCCGGCACGGCGTATCGAGGTTCAGTACTACGCGCTGCTGCGCGAGCAGGCGGGGCGCAGCGCCGAGGCGGTGACGACCGCGGCCCGCACCCCGCGCGAGCTCTACGAGGAGCTGCGCAAGCGCCATCCCTTCTCCCTGCCGGCCGAGATGCTGCGCGTTGCGGTCAATGCGGAGTTCGGCGACTGGTCCCAGCCGCTCGGCGAAGGCGATGCGGTCGTGTTCATTCCTCCCGTGGCGGGGGGGTGAGCTTGCCTCGCCGCGCTGAAGCGGCGAGCCGCGCGAGCGGTCGGACCAGATGGCCGGACCGGATCGGCCCTGCGGGGATGGCTGCTTGCGAGAGTGCATGAAAACATTTGTCCTCACCCGTGATTGCATCGACGCCTCCGCGTTGCGCGAGCAGCTCGCGGACCGCGGGTGCGGCGGCTACGCGAGCTTCGAGGGCTGGGTGCGCGATCACAACGAAGGACAGCGCGTCACGCACCTCGAGTACGAGGCGTTCGAGCCGCTTGCGATCAAGGAGGCCGAGCGCATCCTCGCCGAGGCCGTCGAGCGCTTCGGTGTCGAGCATGCCGCCTGTGTCCATCGCGTCGGCGATCTCGCCATCGGCGACATGGCGGTCTGGGTGGGCGCGAGCGCGCGCCACCGGAACGAGGCATTCCTCGCGTGCCGGTACATCATCGACGAGGTCAAGCATCGCCTGCCGATCTGGAAGAAGGAGCACTACGAGAGCGGCGATTCCGGGTGGGTGAACTGCGAGCGCTGCGCGGCCGCGGCGCACGAGAGCGGCGCACCGCACGATCGTGCGCACGACCACGGCCACGGCCATTCACACGACCACGACCACGGCCATGCACACGACCATCGCCATGCACACGACCATGACGGCGCCCGCCACGAGGAGCGTACGACGCCCGGGCACGCGCCCGGCTCTGCGCGCGAGCGGCTCGTGCCGGACTACTCCCGCCAGATCGCGCTGAAGGAGGTGGGCCCCGGCGGACAGGCGCGGCTGCGGGCGAGCAAGGTGCTGGTCGTCGGAGCCGGCGGCCTCGGCGTTCCCGTGCTGTCCTATCTCGCCGGCGCGGGTGTCGGCCGCATCGGCATCGTCGACAGCGATCGGCTCGAGCCGTCGAATCTGCACCGCCAGACGCTCTACGCTTTGGCGGATGCGGGCCGGCCCAAGGTCGAGCTCGCCGCAGAACGGCTGCATGCCTTGAACCCGGACGTCGAGATTCAAACACACCCCGTGCGCCTCGACGCCGCGAACGGCGCTGCGCTCATCGAGCCCTACGAGCTCGTCATGGACTGCTCCGACAATTTCGCGACGAAGTTTCTGCTGAACGACCTCGCCCAGAAGCTCGGCAAGCCCGTGATCCTCTCGAGTGTCTACCAGTTCGACGGGCAGCTTCAGGTGGTGAGGCCCGATCGCGGCGGCGCCTGCCTGCGATGCATTTGGCCCGAGGCGACGCGCGACGGCCTCGTCGGCAACTGCGCCGAAGCGGGCGTGCTCGGCCCGGTTCCGGGCCTCTTTGGGAGCCTGCAGGCACTCGAGGCACTGAAGATCCTCCTCGATCTGCCGGACCAGCTCGGCGACGAGCTGCTGGTCCTCGACGCCGCGGCGCTCACGGTGTCCCGCGTGCGGGCGCGCCGCGCCCCCGAGTGCCGGAACGGGCCGTGCGTGCGCATCGCCGGCGCTGCACGGCTGGGCGCTGCACCGCTCGACGCCGCGGCGCTTGGCGCGGCACCTGGCGCTACCGCATCCATCGAGCTGCGCTTCGAGGACCTCGCGGAGGCGCTGATCCAGGGTTTCGACATCATCGACGTGCGCGAGGCGCGCGAAGTCGCGGAGCACCCGACGCCCGCTCCAGCGGAGCGTGTCCGGCACATTCCGCTGCACGCGCTTCTGGAGATGACCGCCGGAACGCCGGCCGGATCGTGGAAGCCCGGGACGCGCCTGCTCGACCCGGCCGCGAAGTACCTGCTCGTCTGCGCGAGCGGCAAGCGCAGCCTCGCCGGCGCGCAGGAGCTGCGTGCGAGAGGGCTCGAGCGAGCTTATTCGCTGCGCGGCGGTGTGGCGGCGCTCAAGCGGCGCGCCTCCGTGCAGGCGTAACGCCGGTCCGCATCAGCCCTCAAGGCCTCACCTGCCCCGCGCCGCGCACGACGTACTTGTAGCTCGTGAGCTGCTCGACGCCCACCGGCCCGCGGGCGTGAAAGCGGTCGGTCGATATCCCGATCTCCGCCCCCATGCCGAATTCCCCGCCGTCCGCGAACTGCGTCGAGGCGTTGTGCAAGACGATCGCGCTGTCCACGCGCTGCAGGAATCGCTCCGCCGCGGCGGCATTCTCGGTCACGATCGTCTCCGTGTGCGCGGAGCCGTAGCGGGCGATGTGCTCTATGGCGGCGTCGACGCCGTCCACCACCCGTGCCGCGATGATCGCGTCGAGATACTCGGTGAGCCAGTCCTCCTCCGTCGCGGGCCGCACTCGCGCATCGGCCCGCTGCACGGTCGGATCGCCGCGCACCTCACAGCCGGCGTCGAGCAGGTCGCGCACGATGGGCACGAGGTGCGTGTCGATGCAGCCGCGATCGATCAGCAGCGTCTCGGCCGCGCCGCACACTCCCGTGCGGCGCATCTTCGCGTTGAGCACGATCGTACGGGCCATCCGCAGGTCCGCGTCCCGGTCGACGTACACGTGGCAATTGCCTTCCAAATGGCCGATCACCGGAACTCGGGCCTCCTTCTGTACGCGGGCGACCAAGCTCTTGCCGCCGCGGGGCACCAGCACGTCGAGATACTCGGTCATGCCGGAGAGCATGTAGCCGACCGCCGCTCGATCGGTCGTAGGGACGAGCTGAATGCA
>JASHSR010000171.1 GCA_030038645.1 Gammaproteobacteria bacterium | reverse complement strand
CGGGCGGCAGCACGAGGGCGCCCTCCGGCACGCTGAGCACCGTCTTGCCCGCGCGCCGGTCCGTTGCGAGCTCCTTCAGGCGGACGGTGAAGCCGTATCCCGCATCGGTCGCGAGCAGCCACAGATCCTCCGGCTCCCCGATCATGCAGCCTGCAAACCGCGCGCCATCCGGCGGGTTGAGCCGCCCGGAGAGCGGCTCGCCCAGACCGCGCGCCGAAGGCAGCGAATGCGCCGGCAGGCTGTAGGTGCGCCCGGTGCTGTCGATGAACAGCGCGAGCTGCAGGCTGCGGCCCCGCGCCGCGGCCTGGAACGCATCGCCCGCCTTGTAGGAGAGCGACCGCGGATCGATGTCGTGTCCCTTGGCCGAGCGCACCCAGCCGCCCGTGGACAGCACCACCGTCACCGGCTCGTTGGCGATGAGAGCCGTCTCATCGATCGCCTGGGCGGCCTCGCGCTCGATGATCTTCGTGCGCCGCGCATCGCCGTACTCCTCGGCGTCGCGCTCGATCTCCTGCGCGAGGAGCTTCTTCAACCTCGCCTTGCTCTTGAGCAGGCCCTCGAGCTGCTCGCGCTCCGTCTCGAGCGTCTTGCGCTCCTCGCGGATCTTCATCTCCTCGAGCCTCGCGAGGTGGCGCAGGCGCGTGTTGAGGATCTCCTCGACCTGCTCCTCGGAGAGCTTGAAGCGCTTGATCAGCACCGGCTTCGGCTCGTCCTCGCGCCGGATGATGCGGATCACCTCATCGAGATTGAGGTACACGATCGTGAGGCCCGCGAGGATGTGCAGGCGCTTCGCCACCTTCTCGAGGCGGTGCTGCAGGCGGCGCGTGACGGTCGCGGTGCGGAACTCGAGCCACTCCGCGAGGATGTCCTTCAGGCCCATGACGCGCGGCCGCCCGTCGAGGCCGATGATGTTGAGATTGACGCGGTAGTTGCGCTCGAGGTCGGTCGTCGCGAACAGGTGGTTCATCACCTCGATCAGGTCCACGCGGCTCGAGCGCGGCACGATCGTGAGGCGCGTCGGGTGCTCGTGATCGGACTCATCGCGCAGGTCCTCGATCATCGGCAGCTTCTTCGCCCGCATCTGCTCGGCGATCTGCTCCTGCACGCGGGCGCCCGAGACCTGGTACGGGAACGCCGTGATGACGATGTTGCCGTCCTCGATCTCGTAGGTCGCGCGCGCCTTGAAGCCCCCGACGCCCTTCTCGTAGAGCTCCTTCAGGTCCGAGCGCGGCGAGACGATCTCCGCGCCCGTCGGCAGATCGGGGCCCTTCACGTGCTTCATCAGCGCCGCGGTCGTCGCCTCCGGCTCCTCGAGCAGGTGGATGCAGGCCGCGGCGACCTCGCGCAGGTTGTGAGGCGGGATATCGGTCGCCATGCCGACGGCGATCCCCGAGGTGCCGTTCAAGAGCAGATTCGGCAGGCGCGCCGGGAGGATGACGGGCTCCTCGAGCGTGCCGTCGAAATTCGGCTGCCAATCGGCCGTGCCGTGCGCGAGCTCGCCGAGGAGCACGTCCGCGTACCTCGTGAGCTTCGCCTCGGTGTAGCGCATCGCCGCGAACGACTTCGGATCGTCCTGCGAGCCCCAGTTACCCTGGCCGTCCACGATCGGATAGCGATAGGCGAACGGCTGCGCCATGAGCACCATCGCCTCGTAGCAGGCGCTGTCGCCGTGCGGATGGAACTTGCCGATCACATCGCCCACGGTCCGCGCGGACTTCTTGTGCTTGTTGCCCGCGGCGAGCCCGAGCTCGCTCATCGCGTAGATGATGCGGCGCTGGACGGGCTTCAGGCCGTCGCCGAGGGCGGGCAGCGCCCGGTCGAGGATGACGTACATCGAGTAGTCGAGATACGCCTTCTCGGTGAACGCCTTGAGCGGTTGGCGCTCGACGCCCTCGAAGTTCAATTCCTGCTGGGGGCTCAAACTTGCACCTCCGCGAGGTTGCCCTTCTCCTCGAGCCACTCGCGCCGGTCCGCCGCCCGCTTCTTCGCAAGCAGCATGTCCATCAGCTGATCGGTGTTGTCCTTGCCGTCGATCGTGAGCTGCACGAGCCGGCGCGTCCGCGGGTCGATGGTCGTCTCCCGCAGCTGCGCGGGGTTCATCTCGCCCAATCCCTTGAAGCGGGTCACCGTCGGCCTCGTGCGCGGGCTCTCCTTCTCGATCTTCTTCAGCAGCCGGTCGCGCTCGCTCTCATCGAGCGCGTAGTGCACCTGCTTGCCGGCGTCGATGCGAAAGAGCGGCGGCATCGCAACGTGCACGTGGCCGTTCGCGACGAGGGGCCGGAAGTGCCTCAAGAACAGCGCGCAGAGCAGCGTTGCGATGTGCAGCCCGTCCGAGTCCGCATCCGCGAGGATGCAGACCTTGTGATATCGCAGCTGCGCGAGATCCGTCGAGCCGGGCTCGACGCCGAGCGCGACGCTGATGTCGTGCACTTCCTGCGAGGAGGCGATCTCGCCCGGCTCGAGCTCCCAGGTGTTCAAGATCTTGCCCCTGAGCGGCATGATCGCCTGGAAGTCCTTGTCGCGGGCCTGCTTCGCCGAGCCGCCGGCCGAGTCGCCCTCCACCAGGAACAGCTCCGAGCGCGCCGGGTCCTGCGAGGCGCAGTCCGCGAGCTTGCCCGGAAGCGCAGGCCCGGCGGCCACGCGCTTGCGCACGACTCGCTGCGCGGCCTTCAGCCGCTCCTGCGCGTTCGCGATGGCGAACTGGGCGATGCGGTCGCCGGCGTCCGGATGGCCGTGCAGCCAGAGCGAGAGCGAGTCGCGAACGAAGGACTCGACGAGCGCCGCGGCGTCGCGCGACCCGAGCCGCTCCTTCATCTGCCCGGCGAACTGCGGCTCGTGGATCTTCACCGAGAGCACGAAGTTCGCCTTGACCCAGACATCCTCCGGCGTGAGCTTGATGCCGCGCGGGACGAGGTCGCGGTTCTCGCAGAACTCGCGCACGGCCTGCGCGACGCCGGCGCGCAGGCCGTTCACGTGCGTGCCGCCCTCGGGGGTCGGAATGAGGTTGACGTAGCTCTCGCCGAGCGTCTGATCGGCGTCCGGCGTCCAAGCGATCGCGTAATCGACCGTCTCGCCGCTCTCGCGCTTGCCGGTGATGGGCTCCGGCGGCAGCCGCTCGACCTTCTCGATCTCCTCGGCGAGGTAGGCGCCGAGATCGCCCGTGAAGAACCACTCGTCGGTCTCGCCCGTCGCCTCGTTGCGGAACCGCGTGCGCAGGCCGGGGCACAGGACCGCCTTGGCCTTCAAGGTGTGCTTGAGCTGCGGTACCGAGAACTTGTCGGAGTCGAAGAACTGCGGATCCGGCCAGAAGCGCACCGTCGTGCCGGTGTTGCGCTGGCCGACGGTGTCGACCACCTCGAGCTTCGAGGAGACCTTGCCGTCGCGGAAGCCGATGTTGTATTCCTTGCCGCCGCGCTTGATCCAGCACTCGAGCTGCTTCGACAGCGCGTTCACCACCGAAACGCCGACGCCGTGCAGGCCGCCGGAGAACTCGTACGTCTTGTCCGAGAATTTGGCGCCCGCGTGCAGGCGCGTGAGGATGAGCTCGACGCCGCTCACCTTCTCCTTCGGGTGGATGTCGACCGGCATGCCGCGACCGTCGTCCGCCACCTCGAGCGACCCGTCCTTGTGCAGAGTGACGGCGATCTCCTTGCAGTGGCCGGCGACCGCCTCATCGACGCTGTTGTCGATCACTTCGTGCGCCAGATGGTTCGGGCGCGAGGTGTGGGTGTACATGCCCGGCCGGCGGCGCACGGGCTCGAGGCCGCTCAGGACCTCGATGTCGGAGGCGGTATACGATTGACTCATCCGGCGTGCTTGAGGTGTGCGAGAGAAGCGAGAGCGGCCCCGGTGCCGGCCGCGATCTTAACAGAACGCGACGCCGGACGCGGCGGCCTCGAGGAGCCAAAACTCAAGCTAAATCAGCGACTAGCGCGCTGCGCTCGGCGTCCGGCACGGGATCGAGCGCATACCGGTACTCCGCGTGATCGACCCCGACGGCAAGGCCAACCCCGCGCTTGAGCGCCGCGGCGCGCTCCGCGCCGAGCTCGAAGCGCAGGAAATGCACCGAGGAGGTCTTCTCCTCGTTCTCCCGCTCGAGGTCCTCGTCCGCGATCGCGAGCACCCTCTCGAAGCCGGCTGCCTGCACCCAGCAGCGGTCCTCGATCCCCTTGAGCCTCTTCAGGCGCCGCTGCCGCTCCTCCGCGTCCGGGAACTCGATGAGGAGCGTCACCTTCCAGTTGAGCCCGTCCGGGATCAGGGGGTTGTAGGCCTCGAGCTCCTCGGCGATGCCCTCCGGCTCGAAGATGCGCTCGGCGCGCAGCATCTCCTGCACCTGGTACTGCACGGTGAGGCGGTCCTCGAAGCACCAGGTCGTGCTCGGCCCCACTGCGAGCTGGCGACGCTTCTTGTGCGCGAGCACCCGGGCCCGGAATTCCGGGCGCTGGCGGGCGTACTGCTCGAGGGAGAGAAGATCGTTCGGGGCGAGCTTGTCCATGCTCAGATTCCGTAGGCCCTGCGCAAGAGGCCGAGTGGATGCTCGGGCGCACGCGGCGCGCCCGCGGCGCCGAGCAGGCTCTCGATCTGGCGGCCGGCCATCGGGCAGTCGCTGCAGTAATGATCGGCCGCGGCTCTCGCGACCCGCTCGGCGACGGGCCGGCCGATCCTCGCCGACGCGGCGCGAAACGCCTGCTTCACGCCATACGTTCCGTCATGTCCCGAGCAGCGCTCGATCACCTCCAGCGTGGTTCCGGGGATGAGCTTCAGCACATCGCGGGTCTTCAGGCCGATGTTCTGCACGCGCAGGTGGCAGGGCACGTGATAGCTCACCTTGCCGAGCGGCTGCTTGAAGTCCGTGCGCAGCAGCCCCGCTCGGTGGCGCAGCATCAGGTACTCGAACGGATCGAACATCCGTGCGCGGACGGCCTGTACGTCCGCGTCCTCGGGATACATGAGCGGCAGCTCCTGCTTGAACATCAGCACGCAGGAGGGGATCGGCGCGACGATGTCGTACCCCGCGTCGGCGAGCCGCTTGAGCTCCGGCACGTTCGCCTCCTTCAGCCGGGCAACGCCCTCGAGATCGCCGAGCTCGAGGCGCGGCATGCCGCAGCAGCGCTCGCGCGGCGCGAGCCGCACGGGAATTCCGTTGTGCTCGAAGACGGCCGCGAGATCCTCGGCGAGCTGCGGCTCGTTGCGGTTGCCGTAGCAGGTCGCGAAAAGCGCGACTCGCCCGCGCGTCGTCTCCGTCGAAGTGGCTTGCGGCTCTCCCGGCCGGATGGCTTGCGGCTCTCCCGGCCGCGTGCCTTGTGGCTCCTGCGCCCGCCGCGCGCGGCCGAGCCGCCTGCGGGCCGTGCGCCAATGGTAGGCCGGGACCGGCGCCTCGGGATGCACGCCCAACGTCTTGGCGAGGAGCGCACGCCCCGCCGAGGAGCGGTTGACCGCATTGACGACCTCGGCCACGACCGGAATCCCGGCGATCCGTCCGATCGCCTCCGTCGAGGCGAGCACGCGGTCGCGCAGCTTCAGGCCGTCGCGCTTCGCGCGGACCGCCTTCGCTCGCAGCATCAGATGGGGAAAGTCCACGTTCCAGGGATGCGGGGGAACGTAGGGACACTTCGTCATGAAGCACATGTCGCAGAGGTAGCAATTGTCGACCACCTCCGCGAAGACCTTCTTGTCGACGCTCTCGAGCTCTCCCGTCGCCGTGCCGTCTATGGCGTTGAAGAGAGTCGGAAACGCATTGCAGAGACTGAAGCAGCGCCGGCACCCGTGGCAGATCTCGAAGACGCGCTCGAGCTCGCGCGTCAGCGCCGCTGGGTCGTAGAACGCCGGGTTGCGCCAGTCGAGGGGATGGCGTGTGGGAGCCCCGAGGCTGCCTTCGCGGCCGCTCG
Source organism: Gammaproteobacteria bacterium (assembly GCA_030038645.1). Taxonomy (GTDB): domain Bacteria; phylum Pseudomonadota; class Gammaproteobacteria; order Steroidobacterales; family Steroidobacteraceae; genus JASHUC01. Next base: position 1,812 of record JASHSR010000171.1, on the reverse strand, counting down.
CCGGGGTCACCCCTGCAGCCCGGCCACCTGCCCCGGCAGCACGGTCACCTACCTCGGCAGCTCGCTCACCCGGCCCTGCAGCGCGCTGACTTGGCGCCGCAGCTCGCTCACTGGCCCCGGCAGCGCCCTCACCTGTCCCGACGGTCCGCTCGCCCGTCCCTGCAGCCGGCTGCGGCGCTGCCGCGGGCGAGCGCGGGAGATCGGAGCTCAAATCCCGTCCAAGGCCTTCTGGAATCGGTTGGCGTGCGAGCGCTCCGCCTTCGCGAGCGTCTCGAACCAGTCGGCGATCTCGTTGAATCCCTCTTGGCGCGCCGCCTTGGCCATGCCCGGGTACATGTCGGTGTACTCGTGCGTCTCGCCGGCGATCGCCGCCTTGAGGTTGAGCTTCGTGTCGCCGATCGGCAGCCCCGTCGCCGGATCGCCGACCTGCTCCAAGTACTCGAGATGGCCGTGCGCGTGGCCGGTCTCACCTTCCGCCGTGGAGCGAAATACGGCCGAGACGTCGTTGTACCCTTCCACATCGGCCTTAGCCGCGAAGTACAGATATCGCCGGTTGGCCTGCGATTCCCCGGCGAACGCATACTTCAAGTTCTCTTCCGTCTTGCTGCCTTTGAGATTCACGATGCGTCCTCCATTGGAACAAATTAGACTGGGTCTAAGCGTAGCGGCACTCTATGCTCTCGCGACAGGATCGTCAACCTGCTTTGGCAGCGCGGACGGTGTATGGTGGCGCCGCACGAGGTCATCGCGGAGAGAGCGTGGCGCGCAATTCCAAGGCCCCCGAGTTCGAGCAAGCGCTCGAGGAGCTCGAGAGGCTGGTCGAGACGCTCGAGCGGGGCGACCTCCCGCTCGATCAGGCGCTGAAGAGCTTCGAGCGCGGCGTCGAGCTCACACGCCACTGCCAGAGCGCCCTGAAGGCCGCCCAGCAGCGAGTGGAGATTCTCCTGCGCCGCAATAACGGCGAGGCCGAGGCGACCCCGTTCGTCGCCGAGGCGGAGCCCGTCCCGGCGCAGCCCGAGGAGGTGCCGGCCGAGGCGGCGGCGCCCGCGCCGGAGCTCGAGCCTTGAGGGCGGCCGGCGGCGGCATTTAGCATTCGTCCAGGCGCGCCCTGCGAGCTCCACGGCTCTCACCTCGGGCCTCCGTAAAACCATGTCCGAATCCACCCAGATGTCAGGTCTCTATCCGCTGCTCTCGACGATCGACTCGCCGGCCGATCTGCGCCGGCTCCCACCGAGCGAGCTGCCGCGGCTCGTCGCGGAGTTGAGGGAATTCCTGATCCAGAGCGTCAGCACGCGCGGCGGCCACTTCGCCGCGGGGCTCGGCGCCGTCGAGCTGACGGTCGCCCTGCATTACATCTTCGATACCCCTCACGACCTCATCGTGTGGGACGTGGGCCATCAGGCGTACCCGCACAAGGTGCTGACGGGCCGCCGGCACAGTCTGCACACGGTGAAGCAGCGCGGGGGCCTCGCTCCCTTTCCGAGCCGCGCCGAAAGCGAGTACGACACCTTCGGCGTCGGGCACTCGAGCACCTCCGTGAGCGCGGCGCTCGGCATGGCCGTCGCGGCGGCGCGCCTCGGCCAGAATCGCCGGGCGGTCGCCGTGATCGGCGACGGCGCGATGAGCGCCGGCATCGCCTTCGAGGCGCTGAATCACGCCGGCTCGCTCGACGTGGACCTGCTCGTGATTCTCAACGACAACGACATGTCGATCTCGGAGGCGGTCGGCGCGTTCTCCAACTATCTCGCGCGCCTGCTCTCGGGAAAGCTCTACTCGCACCTGCGCGAGGGCGGCAAGCGCGTGCTGCGCCGG
>JASHSR010000170.1 GCA_030038645.1 Gammaproteobacteria bacterium | reverse complement strand
GCCGACAAGAGCCTGATCCGCAACCTGCGCCGCGAAGATTTGGAGCAGCTGCTGTCGTGACTGGGCGGAAGGCCCGCAGAAGAATTCCTTCTCATCCGGACGTCCGACGCGACCTCCAGTACGGACGTCACACCAGGCAACGGCGTGATCCGCTGACGAGATCGGTGCCCGCCATGCCGCGAGCCGCTCGCCGCGCGACGGCCAGGGACTGACTCAACGAAGCACATCGCTTGGGGTTGGCGCGGCCTCGGCCGCCCGCGATTTGTCTAGGCCGCTCCCGGCGTGTACCCTTCTCGCCTCCTTGGCAGGGGTGCGCGGCGGCTGACGCAGGCCGTGCGGGCGGTCGCGCGCTTTCCTCCCCGTCCCCATCGTCTAGAGGCCTAGGACATCGCCCTTTCACGGCGGTAACACGGGTTCGACTCCCGTTGGGGACGCCACAGATAGCCACGGCTTGGCGCCGGACATCGCGTGTCACGAACGCAGGCGAATGGCCCGCCTCCCTGGGCCCTCGCCACCAGCTAGGGATACCGACGCGTTTTTATACGAGTCCCTTAATTAGCTTCTCTTTGACAGTTACGGATACCTATAATAATTTATCCATGTCCCCACATCCGACGAGCTGCCCTGGCTCGCGACACCCAAGTCCGGCATATTGTCGGCTCTCGAGTACTTTTGGAACCGTCACTGGGTCAACGATCGGCGTATCAAGCTCGTCGTCTGTGGCTCCTCGGCGTCTTGGATCATGCGCAAGATCGTCAAGAGCCGTGGTGGATTGCATAACCGCGCGACCAGGAGAATCAACCTCAAGCCTTTTTCTCTGAAGGAGACCTGCGACTTTCTGCGGTACGTCCGCTACCCGGCAAATCAAGAGCAGACATTGCGCGCCTACATGGCGGTCGGCGGCGTGCCGTACTATCTGAAACAATTCAGGAAATCCCAGTCCGTTGACCGGAACATCAGCCGGATGCTGTTCGATCGGAACGGACCGCTGTTCGACGAATTCGGGGAAATATTCGGCTCTCTGTTCGACGAGGCGGAAAAGTACGAGGAATTGATAAAGCTCGTCGCGGGACGACAGGAAGGAGTCTTTCGGCAGGAAATCGAGACGAGGAACAAACTCACCGGAAAAGGAGGAACGCTGTCCAGGAGACTCGAGGATCTGGAAGCGGCCGGTTTCATCGCAAGTCTCTCTTCATTCGGGAAAAAGAGCCGCGGCACGATCTATCGGCTGAGTCACGGAATCGAGGCGCTCACGCACCCAGCCGGCGATCACGAGGACGCCGGAAGCCACCGCCATCGTGAGGACCACCGAGAAACGCCGGCTCGTCACCGCTCTCGCGACTTGAGCTCCTCGAGCTCGGTCCGAAGCCGCCGCACCTCTTCCTCGAGCCTCGCTATGCGGCTCGCGAGCGTTTCGCTCTCGGCTATGTGAGGCGCGCCGTCCGCCGCCGAATCCTCTACGACAGCCTGCGGCGGTGGCGGCTCTCCGCTGAAGAGGTGCATGTAGCGCGACTCGCGCCTGCCCGCCTCCCGCGGCAGTCGCGCAACGAGCGGCCCGGATTCGCGCTCGAGAAGGCTCTGCAGGGCCATCTCGACATCCGACACGTCGGAGAAAGACGCCATGCGGCCCGCGCGGGCCCGCAGCTCGCCGGGGGTCTGTGCGCCGCGCAGCAGCAGCTCGCACACGATCGCAAGCTCCTCGGCCGAGAACTTCAGGCTCCCGTACTCGGTGTTGCAGAACAGATGCTGGTACTTCGGCACGCGGCTGCCGAAGCCCGAGCGCTCGAGCACCAGATGCTTGCGCGAGAGCGCATCGAGCGTCCGCTGTACCGTCCCCTCGTCCACGCTCATCACGGGATCGCGGTTGCTCTTCTGGTTGCAGGCATTCAACAGAGCATTGAGCGACAGCGGATACTGATCGGGCGTCGTGATCTGCTTCTCGATCAGACAGCCGATCACGCGCGCCTCCAGGGAGTCGATCTCGATACGCATCCTCACCTCGCGGTCTGCAGCGCCGACGCAACGATTTGCGCCGGTCAGCCTCGAGCGTAAGGTGGCGCTCGTGAGAGCGCAATCTGCACCGTCAATCGTGAGCTCCGTGAGGGATGCGTCACCCGAATCCGACCGGACTTCGCTCAGCGCTCGTCGTACTCATCGTGGAGGCGGAGCCAGGCGCCCGTCTCGTTGCGTCCTTTGGGCGCGCGATCGAGCCACTGAAACATGCCCCAGAGCCCGTCGAGTCCGCGCGCATAGGCGGAGTACGTATGGTAGACGCCGTCGTCATCGAGCGCGAACGCGCTCACGCCTGGCGCTTCGCGCGCGTACGTCGCCAGGTCGGCTCCGGCCATCCGGGCGAACTCGGCCGGCCTCGGGTCAGGAGTCGCGCTCTTCGCGCGGCGGTACGTCCGGAAATTGTATTCGGCGCGGCCTTCGCGCTTCTGCTCGTCCGTGAACGAGACGTTGAAGTCGAAATTGAAGGTGCTGCTACCGGAGGACGCCCACGGAAACGTCCAGCCCATTCGCTGCTTGTACGCCTGCAGCTTCGCGAGCGGCGCTCGCGAGACCGCCCAGAGCATCACATCGTGGTGGGCCAAGTGGACGGCGATGCCGTTGAAGCCGTCCGCGATCGACGAGCAGGACGGGCAGCCGGCGCCATACTCGGGCCCGAACATGAAGTGGTAGACGAGCAGTTGCGAGCGCCCTCGGAAAAGCGCCTCGAGCGAGACGCTCCCGCCATCCGTCTCGAAGCGGTACTCCTTATCGATCCGAACCCACGGCAGGTCCTGCCGCCGCCTCGCGAGCTCGTCGCCGCGCCGCGTGAGCTCCTTCTCCGCCTCGAGCAATTCGAGCCGCGCTGAGAGCCACTCCTCGCGTGTACCGGTCCGGTGCTTCGTCATCGCGATTCTCCTTCAGCCAAGTGCAATTCGTCGCTCGACCGCTGCTCGACCGCCGTTCGATACGACGTGTGAGTCGATGGACGTAAAATAGGCTAGGCCCGGTTCATCGAACGGTGGGAGTGACAAGTGTGGCGGGATTCCGGTGGACTCGCTGATCACGGCCGCGGCGCGCGCGCTGGCGGGAGGTGACCCGCTTGGCGCACTGAAGCGGATCGCGCTGCGGGACGATGCCCCCGCTCTCGCGCTTCGTGGCATCGCGATGGCGCAGCTCGGCGACTTCCCTCGGGCGAAGGTGCTCCTACGAAGCGCGGCGCGGACCTTCGGTCCGCAAGACGCGGCCGCGCGTGCGAGGTGCCTCGTCGCCGAGGCCGAGATTGCGCTCGTTTCACGTGACCTCGGTTGGCCCGCCAAGGCGCTCGATGCGGCGCGGGCGACACTCGAAAGGCACGGCGACCGGGTGAACGCCGCGCATGCGCGGAATCTCGCGGTTCGCCGCCTCCTACTGATCGGGCGCCTCGACGAGGCCGAGCGGACGCTCGCCGGGCTCGACCCCTCGCCCTTTCCTCCCGCGTTGCGGACCGCCCACGAGCTGGTGGTCGCGGGGATCGCGATACGACGCCTGCAGACGAAAACTGCGCGCGCCGCTCTCGCTCGCGCCGAGCGCTTCGCGCGCCACGCAGGGATTCCCGCGCTCACCGCAGAGGTCGAAGCCGCCTCACGGGCTCTCCATACACCCGCCGCGCGCCTGATTGGGCGCGGCGAGCCGCGCCTCCTCCTGCTCGAGGAGGTCGAAGCGTTATTTGCGTCGAGAGCCCTTGTCGTCGACGCTTGCCGCTATGCCGTGCGCCACGCACGCACGGTCGTCTCGCTCGCTCGGCGCCCGGTGTTGTTCGCCCTCGCACGCGCCCTCGGTGAGGCGTGGCCCGCGGATGTGCCGAGAAGCACGCTCGTCGCACGCGCCTTTCGGGCGAAGCTCGCCGATGAATCGTATCGCGCGAGGTTGAGAGTGGAGGTCGGGCGGCTTCGGAGAGTGCTTCGAACGCTGGCCGGCGTTAACGCGACGAAGCGAGGATTCGCGCTGGTGCCTCGCGGTGCACGGGAGGTCGTCGTAGTGGCCCGGCCCGTGGAGGAGACGCATGCCGCCGTGCTCGCGCTGCTCGCCGACGGTGAGTCCTGGTCGAGCTCGGCCCTGGCGCTCGCACTTGGAGCAAGCCAGCGCACCGTGCAGCGGGCGCTCGACTCGCTTGCGACGGCCGGCAAGGTCCAGCCGTTCGGCCGCGGACGCGCGCGTCGTTGGGTGACTCCACCCCTGCCGGGATTCACGACGACCTTGTTACTCCCCGCTCCGCTGCCGAGCGGCTAGGATGCCACCATGAAACGATCACCGGCCGAGATACTCCGTGAATATGGGCCCTTTCCGGGCGTCGACCGCGTGAATGGAGTGACGTTCGACGGCCGGCGAGTCTGGATCGCGACGGGAGCCCAGCTGAGAGCCATCGATCCGGCGAGCGGCGAGACGCTGTGCTCGATCGATGTCGCGGCGCAGGCTGGAACGGCCTTCGACGGCCGGCACCTGTTCCAGATCGCCGGGGATCGCATCCAGAAGATCGACCCGACGACCGGCCGCGTCCTCGCGACGATCCCCGCGCCGGGCGGCGGCGGCGACTCCGGGCTCGCGTGGGCCGAAGGGACGCTCTGGGTGGGGCAGCATCGGGGCCGGAAGATCCATCAGATCGACCCCGAGACCGGAGCGATTCTTCGCACCATCGAGTCCAACCGCTTCGTCACCGGCGTTACCTGGGTGGAAGCAGAGCTCTGGCACGCTACCTGGGAGGGCGAGGAGAGCGAGCTCAGGCGAGTCGACCCGGAAACGGGTGAGGTTCTCGAAAGACTCGAGATGCCCCCTGGAGTCGGGGTGTCCGGGCTCGAGTCCGATGGCGGCGATCGATTCTTCTGCGGAGGAGGAGGCAGCGGGAAGGTGAGAGCCGTCCGCCGGCCCAAGCGCGGCTCCGCGGCGCCTCACGGCAGCAGCCCGAACACGGCGACGCTGTTGGCGCTCGCGACGAACACCTTGCCGTCGGCGACGGCCGGGGCGATGAACTTGTTGCCCGCGCCGAATTGATCCCGGCCATTCGCCGCCTGGTTGCTGTTGTAGAGCTCGGTCGCGAGATTCGTTGCGTCGTAGGCGTGCAGTACGGCCGTGCCGGCGTTCTCGTAGGCCCAGACGATCGCGTTCGAGGTGCCGTTCGCCGAGACGACGGGGAACGTGCCGGGATACTCGAATTGAGTCGAGGTCTGGGAGGTCGGCGCGCTCGAGAGCCGTGCGTTCGTCACGGAGAACGCGAGCAGAGAGCCGCCTTGCGGACCGTAGTAGACCGTGCCGTTGAAGTACGCCGGCGTTGACCAAATACCGCTGCCCAGCACGCCGTCGAGCTCCTGCCAAATGTTGTTGCTCGATGCGTTGAACTCGCCCATCGAGTCGCGATTGACGACGTAGAGATTGCCGTCCTTGCCTGCCCCGACTGCGAGGTGCCGCACGGTTCCGGTCGAATCGGTGAGATCGGGCAGCAGCATCACGCCGCCCGAGCCGAGGTCCATGTCGTTCTGCGACTCCGTGGTCTCGTTCGACATCGTGAAGTAATCGGCGACCGAGAGCGCACCGCCCGAGGAGGAGATCTTCACGAATGAGTTGCCGTAGTCCCCGCCGTTCGGGAATCCTTGGGCGTTGAGCGTCGTGTCGAACATGCCGTTTCCCGTCAGCACATAGACGTTCCCATTCGCATCGGCCGCAGCCCCCCCGCCGCTCATCCAGATCGCGGGGCCCTGGTTCGCGTATCCCGAGCCGCTCGCGCCCGGGGCGACGTTGAGGACTCCCGTCTGGGCGAGCGCGCTCTCGCTGTAGGCGACGACCCATCCGCCGTAGGGGCCGTCATCGCAGTGGGAGGTGAAGGTGGTGTAGATCGTGCCGTTCTCGAGCAGCAGCGCTGCTCGCTCCGCATATTGGCCGGGATCGAAGCTGGTCGATTCGTATGTCGCAGTGACCTCGACCGGGCTGCCTGGTAGCTCCGCCCCCGTCGTGACATCGAGCGCATGCAGGCGCTGGTGATAGTTCGAGGAGGCGTCCTTCGTCATCGCGACGACGAACATCGTCCCGTGAGCGCCGGCGCTTGGGTCGATGACCGGCGTCGACGTGACACCGATCTGCGGGGAGATTTGGCTACACGAGTGATCATCGCTCGGTGTCTCCCCGGAGGCCGTGAGCGAGACGTGCCACAGCGTCGCGCCGGTATCCGCATCGAAGGCGTACACGGAGTCGTTCTCCGTCGCGACGAACACGACGTTGTGAGCGGTCCCCGAGATGGAAAGCTGGGAGAGATACAGCGGCTCGGCGTCGACCTTGCCGTCCACCATCAGATTGCGGAGCAGTCCGAACGTCGCGGAGTTGACGTTCGAGGGGGTAAGCACCGACTCCGTGAGATTCTGCCCCGTGCGCATCACGTCGTTCTTGTAGGTCAGCACGTTGGTGCGGCTCGTGGGCTGCGTCCCACCGGAGCTCTGAGATCCGCTCGAGCTCTGGCTCCCACTCGAGCTCTGCGACGAGCTCTGTCCGGAGGAGCTGGACGCGCCGCTCCCGGAGGAGCCGCCGCCACAGGCGACGAGGCTCCCGCAGGCCACCGAGAGCCACAGCGCGATCGAAAGAGGCCCAAGCACGGCGCGGGGTTCGCTCATGGCGAGACCTTCGGGGAGATCTACCGGTGCGGCCTAGCGTACCCGGGCTGTAGACCCGTCGCTATTCGGACCATATTGCGAGAGCCTCACCGCAGGAGTCTCGTTGCGCCCTCCTGAACGTGTACCTATAATCCCCTGAACAGGAGAAACCATGGCCGGCTTCGCCTATCCCGCCACGCGGTACGTCTTCCCAACACGAACCGGATCTTCGGCGGAGCCACCCCGCTCGCCTATCTGCTGAAAGGCGGCCTGCCCGCGATGCAGACGGTGAGGCGCTTGCTCGACGCCCGCCGGGGCGGCCTGTGACAGCGCTGCCCGTCACCTCCCTCGTCCGCCGCAACGATACGCACAGGCTCATTCCCGAGAGCGCAGAGCCGGCGCGCCGGCGGGTGCACGCGAGACATGCCTGAGATCTCGGTCGTCGTGCCGACCTTCTCGGAGGCCGAGAACGTCCTCGAGCTGCACGCGCGCCTCGCGCGGAGCCTCGCCGCCGAGGACTGGGAGCTGATCTTCGTCGATGACGACTCGCCCGACGGCACCGCCGAAGTGGTGCGGGAGCTCGCGCAGCGGGACCGCCGCGTACGCTGCATCCAGCGGATCGGCCGGCGAGGGCTCTCGAGCGCCGTCGTGGAGGGCGCGCTCAGCTCCTCGGCGCCCCTGCTCGCCGTCATGGACGGGGATCTGCAGCACGACGAAACGATCCTTCCCGCTCTCATCGGCGAGCTCCGCTCGCGCGACCTCGACCTCGCGATCGGCAGCCGCTACGTCGAGGGGGGCAGCACGGACGGATGGGGGCGCCGCCGGGCGCTCATGAGCCGCCTCGCGGGCCGCCTCGCGCGGGGGCTCGTCCCCGCCGAGCTCCGCGACCCGATGAGCGGCTACTTCGTGGTGAGAAGCTCCGTCGTGCGCGAGGCGGCCCGAAGGCTCTCCGGCTACGGCTACAAGGTACTGCTCGACCTGTTCGCCTCCGCGCGCCGTCCCCTGCGGTACGTCGAGGTGCCCTACGCCTTCGGGCGCCGCTCCCGCGGCGAGAGCAAGCTCGATTCGCTCGTCGTCTGGGAGTATCTGATGCTCATCGCCGACAAGCGCCTCGGCGGCGTCATCGCTCCCCGGCTGCTGCTCTTCGCCGTCGTCGGCGGCTCGGGCGTCATCACGCACTACGCCGTCCTGAGCCTGCTCTATCTCGCGGCCGGAGCGCCGTTCACGCTCGCTCAGGCCACCGCGGCGGGAGCCGCGATGACGTCGAACTTCTTCCTCAACAATCTGCTCACCTACCGCGACCGGCGCCTGCACGGATTAGGGCTCCTGCGCGGCCTTGCGAGCTTCTACGCCGTCTGCAGCCTCGGCGCGCTCGCCAACATCGGGATTGCCGCCTACGCGTTCGCGCAGAAGGCTGAATGGGCACTCTCCGCCGCAGCCGGGATCCTCGTCGGCTTGCTGTGGAACTATCTCGCGACGGCGCGCTTGACCTGGCGCGCCGGCCGCAACGAAGGAGCGTGAGCGCCGATGCTCCCCCGAGCCGCCGCCGTCCGCGCGAGTGCAGCCGTTCGCTCATGCGGGGTCGCTCACTGATGCTCCGTCGCTCGAGGCTCGCTCTGCTCGGGGTGCTCGTCGCTCTCGCCGCGGCGGCCGCGATACCGGGCACTCGCGACGCCGCGCTGCGGGCGGCAGGCTGGGCGCTCGTCGCTCACGATCGCATCGCCAAGGCCGACGTGATCGTGATCGCGAACGACGCGGACGGCTCGGGGGTGCTCGAGGCGGCCGACCTCGTCCACGAAGGCGTCGCGACGCGAGTGGCCCTCTTCGTGAGGCCGCAAACGTTCGCCGCGCGTGAGTTCGCGAAGCGCGGTATTCCCTACGACGACTCGACGGCAACGGCCGCCAGGGAGCTCCTCGCACTCGGCATCACATCCGTGGAGCGGATCCCCGGTCCGGTCGCCGGAACCCACGACGAAGGAAAGGTGCTGCCGCCCTGGTGCCGGGAGAGGCGGTATCACACCCTCGTGTTCGTGAGCACCTCCGACCACTCCCGGCGCACGCGTCGCGTGCTGCGCCGTGCCCTGCGAGGCACCTCGATACACGCCATCGTGTGGTACTCGCACTATTCGAGCTTCGACCCGAACACCTGGTGGCACACCCGCAACGGCGTGCGCATCGCCATCGAGGAGTATCAGAAGCTGCTGCTCGACATCCTGCGCCACCCGCTCGGCTGAGCGGCGCCGGTGCGCCCCTCAACGCTTCAACGCTCGAGCGGATCGTGCTTCAGGCTGAGCCGGATACGAGTTCGCCAGACTTCGAAGGGATCCCACCCGCTGCCCGTCCGCCCTTCGGCGTCGTTGAGTTCTTTTGGCTTCGAGTGGACCGCACTGCTCGACGCGTCGTCGTTCGCCGCCTTGTAGGTGCGCGAGTAGACGGTGAGCACCAATCGGCTTTTGTTCATCGGTGCGTGACCTTGT
>JASHSR010000020.1 GCA_030038645.1 Gammaproteobacteria bacterium | reverse complement strand
GCGCATTCCACGTTTCCCCTTGAGCACGCGGATCGGCGTTCCGAGGGCGTCGAGCTTTGTATCACAAAACTCCGACGGCTTGACAGGTCAACCTTGGCGAGGGAGGCTGCGCCCGGCGCAGGCTCCTCGAGAGCGGCGGCCGAGAATCGACTTGTGATCGAAGGGGAAGGCACCATGATCGACCGGCGAGCGTTCATCGGCATGGGGGCGCTGGCGGGCGCGCTGTCCCGCGGCGGGCTCACGCAGGCCTACGCGGAAGGCACGCCAGCCACGCAGGGCGACGCGGGCGCGCGCGGCGCGAAGGGCGGGCACGGCACCATCGTCGAGACCACCGCGGGGAAAGTGCGAGGCACGTTCCGCGGCGGAGTCCACGCGTTCAAGGGCGTTCCTTACGGCGCCTCGACGGCCGGGCCGCGACGCTTCATGCCGCCCGAGAAGCCCGAGCCGTGGGCCGGCGTCCGCGACGCGCTGCGACTCGGCCACCGCGCGCCGCAACTGCTCTCGGCCTTTCACGGACAGGTCCCACCGGAAGTCGAGGTGATGGACCGCGACGAGCCGATGGGCGAGGACTGCCTGGTGCTCAACGTGTGGACCGCCGGCCTGCGCGGCGGGCGTCGCCCTGTCATGGTCTGGCTGCACGGAGGAGGCTACACGAGCGGCTCCGGCGGCTTCATCATCTACGACGGCACCGAGCTCGCGCGGAAGCACGATGTCGTCGCCATCACCGTCAATCACCGACTGACGGCGCTCGGCTATCTGTATCTCGCGGGCTTCGGCAATCCGCGATTCGCCGATTCGAGCAACCTCGGCAATCTCGACATCATCGCCGCGCTCGAGTGGGTCCGCGACAACATCGCCGCCTTCGGCGGCGATCCGGGCAACGTCACGATCTTCGGGCAGTCGGGCGGAGGAGGCAAGGTCAGCTGCTTGATGGCGATGCCGGCCGCCCACGGCCTGTTCCACCGCGCGATCGTCGAAAGCGGCGCGGACGTGCGAGGCGTGCCGCGCGAGCGCGCCCAGCGCTCCGCGGAGAGCTATCTCGCGCGGCTGCACTTGACGCCCGAGCGGCTCGATGAGCTGCAGAAGCTGCCCGTCGAGCGCTTGATCGCGGCGACGGCGCCGAGCGCCGGTCCTCCGCTCGCGCTGGCGCCGGTCGTCGATGGACGCTCCCTTCCCACGAATCCGTTCGATCCGGTTGCGCCCGCGATGTCCGCCGACATTCCGCTCCTCATCGGCAGCGTCGAGACGGAAGTCACCTTCTTTCCGCATCAAATACTCGACCCCATCGACGCGGCGAGCCTGCACGCGCACGTGAAGCAGGTCCTGCGCGGGGCGAGCGACGCGCAGGTGGACGAGCTCATCGCCGCCTATCGCGCGGGCCGCCCGCGCGCCTCCAACATCGATCTGTATCTCATCATCGCCTCGGATGCGACGTTTCGCCGCGGCGTGCTGCTCGAGGCGGAGCGCAAGGCCGCGCAGGGGGCGGCCCCGGTCTATCAGTACTACTTCACGTGGCGATCGCCGGTGCGCGGCGGGAAGCTCCGCACGTTCCACACGATCGAGATCCCCTTCGTCTTCGATAACGTGGACGCCGCGAAGCCGATGCTCGGGTCGGGCGAGGACCGCTACGCGCTCGCGCGGCAAGTGAGCGGCGCGTGGGTCGCCTTCGCCCGCAGCGGCAACCCGAACCATCCGGGCCTGCCGAACTGGGCGCCCTACGACAACGTGCGGCGCGCCACGATGATCCTCAACGACGACTGCCGCCTCGTCTACGACCCGCACCGCACGGAGCGGCTGCTGCTGCAGTCGATCGAGACGCGCGCGTAGCCGCCGCGCCCATGGCGGCGGATCTGTGGGCGGGCGTCGAGCTCGGAGGTACCCACTGCAACTGCGTGCTCGGGACCGGGCCTCACGACCTGCGAGCCCGCGTGAGCCTTCGCACCGCGGATCCGGCTGCGACGCTCGCCGCCATCGCGGGCGTGCTCGGGCGCTGGCGGGATCGATTCGGCGCGCCCGCGGCGATCGGCGTCGCCTCCTTCGGGCCGATCGATCTGCGGCCGGACTCGCGCGGCTATGGACGGATCGGCGCCACGCCCAAGCCGGGCTGGCGGGATGTGGATGTGCTCGATTTCTTCGCGGCGCGATTCGCGGCGCCGGTGCGCATCACGACGGATGTGATCGGGGCCGCCCTCGCCGAGGGGCGCTGGGGCGGAGCGCGGGAGCTCGCGGACTTCGCCTACGTCACCGTCGGGACCGGCGTGGGCGTCGGCCTGATCGTCGGGGGCCGGCCGGTGCTGGGCTGCCATCACCCGGAGCTCGGCCACGTGCGCATTGCGCGGCTCGCCGGCGATGAGTGGCCGGGCAGCTGCCCCTTTCACGGCGACTGCGTCGAAGGCCTCGCCTCGGGTCCGGCCATCGAGGCCCGCAGCGGCAGGGCCGCGGCGAGCCTTCCGGCCGACAGTCCCGTCTGGGACACCGTGACGCACGCTCTCGCGCAGCTCGCGCACGCGCTCGTCGTCTCGGTCGCCCCGCGGCGCATTCTGATGGGCGGAGGGGTCTTGAGCGCCCGGCCTCACCTGCTCGGCGCGATCCGGGAGGGGCTCGCGCGGAGCCTCAACGGATACCTGCGGATCGAGGAGGTCGCCTCCGGGCTCGACCGGTACATCGTGCCGCCCGGCCTTGGAGCGCTCGCGGGACCGCTCGGCGCGCTCGCAGCGGCCGCGGACGATGCAGCGCGGCGGTAATGGCACCATAATGCCGGCACGATGCTCAGGTGCTTGGCCGTCGTTTGGGTGTGCTTTTGCGCCGTGGGCGTGGCGGCGGCCGCGGAGGATCTCGAGTTTCGCGCGCCGGCCGCCGCCGACGGCGCGGCGACCGCCGCGGCGATGCGCAGCCTCGCCGTGCGAGCGCTGCCGGTGTACGAGAACCCGAGCCGGGAGCAGTTCCTCACGAATCTCTCCGCGCTGCAGATGGTCGCGGGCGAGTACGCGGCGGCGTACGCGACGCGGCAGTCTCTGCGCGAGCTGCGCCAGCACCAGAAGACCGCGCGCGAGGTCGATGAGTCGCTGATCTACGACCTGTATGCGCAAGCCCGCGCGCAAGCGGTCAAGGGTCGGATGCCGTTCGACCAGGCGTTCGCGGGGGTGTTCCACGAGGCCGTCTCGCCGCTCGACGATCTCGACGCCTATACGGTCACCGAGTGGCTTGCGACACCGCTCTCGGTCTTTCGGGGCAATCTGCAGCGCGAGCTCGATCGGCTGCGAGGCAAGGAGCGCATCTCCCTCTCCGAGGCGGTCGATCTCACCTGGACCTATCTCTCCTTCGAGGCCTTCCAGAGCTTCGGTCCGCTCATCGGACCGCTCGTCGCGGAGGACGATCGCGCCCGCTACCTCATCGACGACGACGTTCCGATCAAGACCTCGGACAAGGCGACGCTCTCCGCGGTGGTCGTTCGCCCGAAGGGCGCGTCGTCACCGCTTCCGACGCT
>JASHSR010000019.1 GCA_030038645.1 Gammaproteobacteria bacterium | reverse complement strand
GCTTCCGCTCCAAGATTCGACCGACGCGCGCCGAGGTACGGCTGCACGAGCTCGCGCGCGTCGAGGCCGAGGTGATCGACCTGCAGGCGCTCAAGGACGCCGGCATCGTTCCCGAGGCGACCGAGCGAGCGAAGGTGGTCCTCTCGGGCGAGCTCAAGAAGGCCGTGACGCTGAAGGGCGTCGCGGCGACCCGGGGTGCCCTGGCGGCGATCACGGCCGCGGGTGGAAAGGTGGAGGGCGAGGGCGGCAAGGACGTGAAGTAGTGGCCAACACGACGTTCAACAATCCGGCCGCCGCGCTCGGCGAGGCGGCGCGCTTCAGCGAGATCCGCAACCGGCTGCTGTTCCTGGTCGGCGGCATGATCGTCTATCGCATCGGATCGTTCATCCCGGTGCCCGGGATCGACCCGCAGGCGGTCGCGCGCTTCTTCAACGACCAGTCGAACACCATCCTCGGGATGGCGAACATGTTCTCGGGCGGCGCGCTGGCGCGACTGTCGCTCTTCGCGATGGGCGTCATGCCCTACATCTCCGCGTCGATCATCATCCAGATGATGTCGATGGTCGTGCCGACGCTCATGGAGTATCGCAAGGAGGGCCAGGCTGGGCAGCGCAAGCTCACCGACATCACGCGCTACAGCACGGTCGTGCTCGCTTTCTTCCAGTCGTTTGCCGCCGCCGTCGCGTTGCAGAACAACCACATGGTGCTCCAGGGCGGCATCCAGTGGCTGCTCACGGGGACCGTGACCATGACCACGGGCACGCTGTACCTCATGTGGCTCGGCGAGCAGATCACCGAGCGCGGCATCGGCAACGGCATCTCGCTGCTGATCCTCGCCGGCATCGTCGCGGGCCTGCCCGGCGCCGTCGGCAACACGGCCGAATCGGTGAGCACCGGGGAGATGTCGGGCCCCTTCGCGCTGCTCCTCATCATCATCGTGATCGGCGTCACGGCGTTCGTCGTGTTCATGGAGCGCGCGCAGCGCCGCATCCCCGTCAATTACGCCAAGCGCCAGGTCGGGCGCCGCCTCTACGCGGGGCAGAGCAGCCATCTGCCGTTCAAGATCAACATGTCGGGCGTGATCCCGCCGATCTTCGCCTCGAGCCTGCTCCTGTTCCCGCAGACGGTCGCCAGCTTCGCGGGCAGCAGCACGAGCGGCTGGCTCGGCGGCATCCTGCAGGGGCTCGCGGCCTCGCTCGGCTACGGCCAGCCGCTGCACCTCGTGGTCTACGCCGTCCTCATCGTGTTCTTCTGCTTCTTCTACACGGCCCTGGTGTTCAACGCGCGGGATACCGCCCAGAACCTGCAGAAGTCGGGTGCCTTCATCCCGGGAATCCGGCCGGGACAGCAGACCGCCGACTACATCGACAAGGTGCTCACGCGCCTGACGCTCTGGGGCGCGCTCTATGTCGCCGCCGTGTGCCTGCTGCCCGAGTTCCTGATCTCCTCGCAGGGGGTTCCGTTCCAGTTCGGCGGCACGTCGCTCATGATCGTGGTCGTCGTGGTGATGGACTTCATGGCGCAGCTGCAAGCGCAGCTCATGTCGCACCAGTATCCCGGCCTTCTGAAGAAGGCGAATCTCCTCAACTACGGCAAGAGCGGCCAAGGCGGTTGAGGTGGATCGGTTCTTTACGGCGCGCAGCGCCGGTTACATGTACGGGGTCGCGCGCAGCGCGATCGCCGAGAGGTCCTGGCCGGAGGCCATATGAAAGTTCGTCCATCCGTCAAGAAAATCTGCAAAAACTGCAAGATCGTGCGCAGGCGGCGCGTGGTCTACGTCATTTGCTCCGATCAGCGCCACAAGCAAAGGCAGGGATGAGCCGCGAAGCGGCGAACGCCCGCACAGGAAGTGCGGGCCGGATGAGCTACCGCCATGGACGGCAAGTGGTACTCGTTGAATTGGTAGGTTTTAGGCCCAATTTACTGCAGGTTCGAACATGGCTCGCATCGCCGGCATCAACATCCCGATGAACAAGCACGTGTGGGTGGGGCTCACGCACATCTACGGCGTGGGGCGCGCGCGCGCCCTCGCGGCGTGCCGCAACGCCGGCGTCCGGCCCGAGACGCGCGTGAAGGATTTGACCGAGCCCGAGGTCAATGCGATCCGCTCCCAGATCGCCAAGTGGCCGGTCGAAGGCGACCTGCGCCGCGAGGTCTCGATGAACATCAAGCGGCTGATGGATCTCGGCACGTACCGCGGGCTGCGGCACCGCCGCGGGCTGCCCGTGCGCGGCCAGCGCACGCGCACCAACGCGCGCACCCGCAAGGGACCGCGCAAGCAGGCCGTCAAGCTCAACGCGCCCGTGGGCAAGGCATAAAGGGACCTCGAGGAACATGGCGGAACAGAAGCAAGCTCAGCAGGCGCCCGCGGGCGCCGCGGCGGCCAAGAAGCCGAAGAAGACGCGGAAGAACGTGCTCGACGCCATCGCGCACGTGCACGCCTCGTTCAACAACACGATCATCACCATCACCGACCGCCAGGGCAACACGCTCTCCTGGGCGACGGCCGGGGGCTGCGGCTTCCGCGGCTCGCGCAAGAGCACGCCCTTCGCGGCGCAGGTCGCCGCAGAGAAGGCCGGCAATGCCGCGCAGGAGCACGGCGTCAAGAACGTCGAGGTGCGGGTCGCGGGTCCCGGTCCGGGCCGCGAGTCCGCGGTGCGGGCCCTGAACTCCTGCGGCCTGAAGATCACGAGCATCGCGGACGTGACGCCGATACCGCACAACGGCTGCCGGCCGCCGAAGAAGCGCAGAGTGTAGCAAGGTAGACAGCATGGCTCGATACATCGGCCCCAAGTGCAAGCTCGCGCGTCGCGAGGGCACCGATCTGTTCTTGAAGAGCGGCGTGAAGCCTCTCGAGAACAAGTGCAAGCTCACGGTGCCCCCCGGCGGCCTGAAGAGCGAGCGGCGCACGCGCCTCTCCGATTACGGCCTGCAGCTGCGCGAGAAGCAGAAGCTGCGGCGCATGTACGGCGTGCTCGAGCGCCAATTCGGCAATTACTACGTGGAGGCCGCGCGGCGCACCGGCGCGACGGGCGAGAACCTGCTGAAGCTGCTCGAATCCCGCCTCGACAACGTCGTGTATCGCATGGGGTTCGCCTCCACGAGGGCCGAGGCCCGCCAGCTGGTGAGCCACAAGGCCATCGTCGTGAACGACAACGTGGTGACGATTCCCTCGTATCAGCTCAAGGCGGGCGACGTCGTCTCCGTCCGGGAGAAGGCGCGCAAGCAGCTGCGCATCCAGAGCGCGCTCAACGTCGCTCAGCAGGTCGGGTTGCCCGAGTGGGTCGAGGTCGACGACAAGCAGCTGCGCGGTGTGTTCAAGACCGTTCCGGCGCGGGACGACATCCTGCCGGACATCAACGAGAACCTCGTCGTCGAGCTGTATTCGAAGTGACGTGGGCGCCTGTCAGCGCCGACGCCGCCACAGGATTTCGGACCGATAGTGGCCGGGCTCGACCCGGCAAGGTGAGTGCCATGCAGGGATCCATCGGAGAGTTTTTGAGGCCGCGCGTGGTCAAGGTGCAGCCGATCGCGCCCCGCCAGGCGCGCGTGGTCATCGAGCCGTTCGAGCGCGGCTTCGGCCACACCCTCGGCAACGCGCTGCGGCGCGTGCTCCTCTCGTCCATGCCGGGCAGCGCGATCACCGAAGTGGAGATCGACGGCGTGCTGCACGAGTACACCAGCATCGAGGGCGTGCAGGAGGACGTGGTCGACATCCTGCTCAACCTCAAGCAGGTTGCCATCCGCATGCACACGCGGGACGCCGCCGAGCTGCGCTTGCACAAGAAGGGCCCGGGCCCGGTGACCGCGGGCGACATCCAGGGCGATCACGACGTGGAGGTCGTGAACCCCGAGCTCGTCATCGCCAACCTCACCAAGGCGGGCGAGCTCAGCATGACGCTGCGCGTCGAGCGCGGCCGCGGCTACCGCCCCGCGGCGCAGCGCGCCGCCTTCGAGGAGCAGACTCGCCCCATCGGCCGCCTGCAGCTCGACGCCTCGTTCTCGCCGGTGCGCCGGGTCACGTATTCCGTGGACGCGGCGCGCGTCGAGCAGCGCACGGACCTCGACAAGCTGATCATCGACATCGAGACGAACGGCACGATCGACGCGGAGGAGGCGATCCGCCGCGCGGGCGGCATCCTCAAGGACCAGCTCTCCGTGTTCGTCGACCTGCAGGGCGAGGAGGAGGCCGCGACCAAGGTCTCCGAGATGCAGTTCGATCCGATCCTGCTGCGTCCCGTCGATGAGCTCGAGCTCACCGTGCGCAGCGCGAACTGCCTGAAAGCCGAGAACATCCACTACATCGGCGATCTCGTGCAGCGCACGGAGGTGGAGCTGCTGCGCACGCCGAACCTCGGCAAGAAATCCCTCACGGAGATCAAGGAGGTCCTGCAGAGCCACGGACTGATGCTCGGCATGCGCCTTGAGGGCTGGCCGCCGGCGGGCCTGAAGCACGAGGAAGAGCGCGACGTGATTTGACGGGCGCGCAGCGCGCCGCAGGACAACTGGAACCGCTGACATGCGACATCAACTCTCAGGCCGGCAGCTCTCGCGCAACAGCGCGCACCGGCACGCCTTGCTGCGCAACATGAGCGTCGCCCTGCTACGGCACGAGACGATCCGTACCACCGTCCCCAAGGCGAAGGAGCTGCGGCGCGTCGTCGAGCCGCTGATCACGCTCGCCAAGACGGACAGCGACGCGCGCCGCCGGCTCGCCTTCGCGCGCCTTCGGGACACCGCGGTCGTCGAGAAGCTGTTCGCGGACCTGGGTCCGCGCTTCAAGAAGCGCCCGGGCGGCTACACGAGAATCCTGCACATGACGCCGCGGCCGGGCGATTCCGCGCCGATGGCGCTCATGCAGCTCGTCGAGCAGGCCGCGGAGGCTGCCGCGCCGGCCGAGAAGAAGCCGCGCCGCAAGAAGAAGGCGAAAGCCGCCGCCGCCGCGGCCTGAGCGGCCATCGCAGGGCTACTCGCGCTCCGCGGCGAACGCGTCCCGCGTGAGGTTCTCCGCGCCGCTCGATGTGACGGCGAGGTCGTCCTCGATGCGGATGCCGCCGAATTTCCTCAGGCTCTCGACACGCGTCCAGTTGATCTTGGCCGCGCGCGCGTCGCCGCGCGCCTGCTCGAGCAGCGGGTCGATGAAGTAGATTCCGGGCTCCATCGTCACGACGAAGCCCTCCTCGAGCACGCGCGTCAGGCGCAGGTGCGGATGACCCTCCGGGCGTGGAATCTCTCCTCCCTCGGGCGACCGCAACAGCCCTCCCGCGTCGTGGACCTGCAGGCCGAGCAGGTGGCCGATGCCGTGGGGAAGGAACACGCTCGAGACGCCCGCGGCGACCGCTTCCTCGCCGTCGCAGGTCGTGATGTCGGACTCGTGGAGCAGCTCGGCGACCAGGCGATGGGCCGAGAGGTGCAGATCGCGCCAGTCGACTCCGGCGTGCACCCCCGAGCACAGCGCCTGCTGCACTTCGTCGAAGCGCTCGACGAGGGAGGCGAAATCGGCGTCGGCGTACGAGTAGGTGCGCGTCACGTCGCTCGCATAACCGGCGGCCTCGGCACCCGCGTCGATCAGCATCGAGTGGAGCGCGGCAGGCGGCGCGCGCTCGAGCAGCTGGTAGTGCAGGACGGCGCCGCTCTCGTTGAGGGCGACGATCGGATTGTAGGGCAGCTCCTGCTCGCGCATCCCGCAGGCTCGAACGAAGGCGAGCTCGATCTCCAGCTCGGAGGCGCCGCCCGCAAAGGCGCGGGCGGCGGCGCGGTGTCCGCGCGCCGCGAGCCGGTTCGCCTCGCGCAGGCATGCGAGCTCGTAGGGTGTCTTGACGGCCCGGTCGTAGTCGAGCCGCGTGAGCAGGGCGGGGGGATTGGCCGCGGCCACGCCCCACTCCGCGAGCTCGGGGAACGCCTCGCCGATGTAGGCGGTGGCGCCGAGGTCGCCCGGTAGCGCCGCGCGCGCCGCCGCCCGATCCGCCGCGGGCCTCAGATCCACTTGCGCCGTCCAGTACGACTGCGGCGGCTTGGCGGCCTTGTGCCAGTAGTCCCTCGGCTGATGGAGCAGCAAGACGGGCGTACGGCCCGGCTCGTAGTACAGAAAGCAGTCCGGCACGTCGAGGAGCGGTACCCATGCCTTGAACCAGGCGTGGACCCTGAAGGGGTGAGTCTGGTCGTCGCGAAAGATCGGCGCGAGGGGACCGGAGTACACGAGGGCGCCGGAGTAGCCGCAGGCGGCGAGCGCACGATCGAAGCGTGCGCGCTGCGTGAGCGTATGAGCGGCGTGGAGCGCGGCGAGATCGAGCGTTTCGTCCATCGAGGGCGCCTGGAGTGATGAGCCGAATCCGATTGTAGACACCCGACCGGAGGCGGCGTCGCACTGGTGCAAGAAGTCGGATGCTGCATCGCAGCATCTCGGATCAGCCTGTTGTCGCTCGCGACCCCTGCCGCGAGCCGCCAGGCCTGCCGCGGGCCACGGCGGACCACGCCGGGCATCGAGGTCCGCGGGACTCGGGAGCGCCTTGCGCGGGGACGGGGCTCCGAGCACCCGTCACGCGTCGAGCGGCGCAACGACTGTCGGCGCATACCGACGGTTACAGTTGGTTCATCCATGTTTCAAAAGCGGTGGCGAGTCTATAGAATCCGGCACGGCGGTCAGAAATCGCCAGACAAACTTGTTTGTTTGACTTTCGGGTCTCACTCACCGTTGCTTCTTCTTTCGGGGTACCCCTCAATGAATACCAAACTTGCTCTCAGCGCTGTGGTCGCGGCGCTCGTGCTGGCCGCTTGCTCCAACAAGGAGGCCACGAGCCCCGCGCCCGCGGCGGAATCGACACCTCCGGCCTCGGCTCCGGCTTCCCAGCCGGCAGCTCCGGCCGCAACTGCGCCCGCCGCAGGCGGAGACAATGGCGCTGCGGCTCCGCCGGCCTCCGCTCCTCCGGGCGGAGCCAGCCCGCCGCCGGCCGGTGGCGGTGGCGCGCCAGCCTCGCCGCCGAGCCAATAAGCTCGAGGCTCAACGGCTCGAGCCTCGAGAAGGCTCACGCACAGGCCCGGACGGGCGCGCAAGCGTCCTGTCCGGGCCTGTCGTTTCGGGGCTCGCGCGCGACCGGGTAGCCGAATGCCTTCGAAATCCCTCGTGACGGTGAGCGTGCGCGACGCGCGCGCTTCCGAGGCCGACCGGCTCTGGATCGAGCGGGTGTATCGCGATTATCTCGACGACCTCGCGCCGCTCAACACCGGAATCTTCCCCGTGCTCGGGGAGGTGGGACACCGCGAGCCCGATCAGATCGCGCGCTGGTTCGGCGACCCGAGCGCCTTCCCCCTCGTCATCGTCAAGTCCGCCGAGCCCGTCGGCTTCGCGATGGTCGTGCGCGCGGCATCCGGCGCGGGCGCGCGCGAGGCGAGCTACCGCATGGCCGAGTTCTTCGTCTCCCGCCCGAGCCGCGGGCTCGGGATCGGGAACATCGCCGCCCAGCTGATCCTCGATCGCTTCGCGGGACGCTGGGAGATCGTCGAGTATCTGCGCAATCCGGGCGCCGTGAGCTTCTGGCGCCGCGTCCTCGCCGCCTACACGCGCGGCAACTTTCAGGAGCGGGTCGCGAACGGCGAGGTCCGGCAGGTATTCGAATCCGGCCGCGCCGCGCGCGTCTCCTCGTGAGCCCGCGCCGCGGGTTTGAGCAGCGCTCTCAGATACTGTCCGGTGTACGAGCCCTCGGTCTCGGCCACCTGCTCCGGCGTGCCGCAGGCGACGAGCCGGCCGCCTCCGGCGCCGCCTTCGGGCCCCAGATCGATCACCCAGTCGGCTGTCTTGATCACATCGAGCTGATGCTCGATCACGACGACCGTGTTGCCTTGGTCGCGCAGCCGGTGCAGAACGTGCAGGAGCTGGGCGATGTCGTGGAAGTGCAGGCCGGTCGTCGGCTCATCGAGGATGTAGAGCGTGCGGCCGCTCGAGCGCTTGGCGAGCTCGCGGGAGAGCTTGATGCGCTGAGCCTCCCCGCCCGATAGCGTCGTCGCACTCTGTCCCAGCTCGAGATAGGCGAGGCCCACGTCGGTGAGCGTCTGCAGCTTTCCCGCGATGGCCGGCACGCTCTGAAAGAACCTGAGCGCATCCTCCACCGTCATCCCGAGCACTTCGTGGATGTTCCGGCCCTTGTAGCGGATCTCGAGCGTCTCGCGGTTGTAGCGCTGGCCTTTGCAGACGTCGCACGCCACATAGATGTCCGGCAGGAAGTGCATCTCGACCTTGATCACGCCGTCGCCCTGGCAGGCCTCGCAGCGGCCGCCCCGGACGTTGAAGCTGAAGCGGCCCGGATCGTAGCCGCGCGCGCGGCTCTCGGGCACCGCCGCGAAGAGCTCGCGCAGCGGCGTGAAGATTCCGGTATAGGTCGCCGGGTTGGAGCGCGGCGTGCGGCCGATCGGGCTCTGATCGACGTCGATGACGCGGTCGATGTGCTCGAGCCCCTCGATCTGCTCGCAGGGCGCGCCGCGATCGGGCGCGCCGTTGAGGCGCGCCGCCGCGTGCTGGAACAGCGTGTCGAGAATGAGCGTGGACTTGCCCGACCCGGACACGCCCGTCACGCACGTGAGCAGTCCGAG
>JASHSR010000169.1 GCA_030038645.1 Gammaproteobacteria bacterium | reverse complement strand
CGCGCAAGACCCGAACATCATGCTCGGGCTCGCCAAGGCTCAGTTCGGCAAGGGCGACGCAACAGCCGCCCGCACGACGCTCGATGAGCTCGTCCGCCTCAATCCCGACTTCCGCTCTCCCGAGGGCCATCTGCTCTACGCCCGCGCGCTCGAGTCCGAGGGCAACGTCGCCAAGGCCCTCGAGGAATACAAGGTCCTCGCGCCGTCCTATCCGGGCGCCGAGGCCTCGGTGCGCTACGCCCAGCTGCTCAAGGCCCAGGGCAACGGCACGGAGGCGGCGAGCGTCGCGCGCGAGCTTCTCGAGCAGGCGCGCATCGCGCCCGCCCACTATCGCCGTGCGCAACGGACCTGGCTCGAGAGCGCGCAGCGCCTCGCCGCGGGACACTGAGCGCCGCGTTGCCCTGGGCACGGGGCGCCGGCGGCCGCCGGAGACGAGCGCGGCCTCGCGCCGAAGGCTGACGCGAAGCGCGGGCGTTGCCTCGCAAGGAGCCGACGCTAGGCGCGGGCTCTACCCGCAGGCCGGCGCCGCTTGCCAATGGCGGGCACCTGCTGCGTGAGGCAGTGGACGTTGCCGCCGCCCAGGAGCAACTCGCGCGCGGGAACGCCCACGACCCGGCGGCCCGGGAACAGCCGCCTGAGCCTCGCGGCCGCTGTCCGGTCGGTGCGGCGATCGAGCAGAGGCATCACGATGCCGTCGTTCGCGGCATAGAAATTGATGTAGCTCGCCGCGAGCCTATCCCCCGCCCGCCTGCGCTTCGTTCCCTGGTGCGGTACGACGCCGGCCGCCTCTTTCCTGGTGATCGCGAGCGGTCCCGGCATGGGAAGCTTGTGCACGTTGAAACGCCGCCCGCGCGCATCGCGGGCATCGAGCAGGCGATCGAGCGCGTCCCGAGACACGGCGTGCTGCGGATCGCGACGATCGTCGGTCCACGTGAGAGCGATCTCACCGGGCCGGACGAAGCAGGCGAGGTTGTCGATGTGGCCGCTCGTCTCGTCGTAGGGCACGCCCTTGCCGAGCCAGATGACGACGCTCACGCCGAGATAGGCTTTGAGGTGCCGCTCGATATCGGCGCGGCGCAATCTCGGATTGCGGTTGGGATTGAGCAGGCATTCCTCGGTGACGAGCGCCGTCCCCTCGCCATCGACGTGGATCGCTCCGCCTTCGTTGACGAGCGGGGCCGCGTAACGGTCGCAGCCCTCGAGCTCGAGCACCTTGCGCGCCACTCGCTCGTCCTGATCCCAGGGGAAGTACAGGCCGCCGTCGAGCCCGCCCCAGGCATTGAAACGCCAGTCGACGCCGCGGCGGTCGCCGTACGCATTCACCACGAAAGTCGGACCCACGTCCCTGATCCAGCAGTCGTCGTGAGACATCTCGACGACTCTCACCTCGTGAGTCAGCAGCGCGCGCGCGTGGTCGAATTGCGGCGCGGAGACTCCCACCGTGACCGGCTCGAATCGCGAGATGGCCGCGGCGAGAGCCGCGCAGGCCCGCTGTGCCGGCTGCGCTGCCTCCCGCCAGTTGTCCGGCCGCTCGGGCCAGAGCATCCAGCATCCCGCGTGTGGCTCGAGCTCGCTCGGCATCCAGAATCCGTCGGCGGTGGGGGTGCTCTCGAGGGTGCGGGACATCGTTGAACTCCGACCTCGTTAGCGGCGAACACGAGCCGCCCTCTTTCGAGACCCGGCGCGTGGTCCTATGGCACGGAGCATCGTTTGGGGTGTATGCAGAAGTATCCCACGCTGCGTGGCTGCGCGCCTTCGCAGCCCTGCGGTGAAACCTTTCCTGGCGTACAGGACGAATTGCCGCCTATTGTTGCCGCGACCGTACTCGGTCCGCGTTGCGCGCTCGATGAGCTCATCGAGGACGTTCTCCCCGACGAGACCCCTCCACCATTTGCATTCGCCGTAGAGCATCGACCCGTCCAGCAGTCGCCCGGCGATGTCGATGTCGTAATCAGCATGCCATATCTGACCCACTTCTTGCGCAGGCGCTGCGAAATGCTCCTGGGCGTATCGTAGAGCGTGCTCGCGGCACATCTCCTCGAACATGCCCCCCATGAATCCGTCGAGCCGAGGGGTGATCTGGTGTGTCCAAACGTCAGCGCCGAAGCCCTGCGCGATACTGGATAGATTCGGCCATACAAACTGATGCCAGAATGCCATCAGAGGGTCGGCAATGAAATAGCGGCGATCGCGCTCCTTCGGAGCAGCATCCATCGACCGGACGCTGCGGATCAAGCGCATTCGCCGCAGCTTCTCCAAGTAGGGTCCAAGCGCCTTTGAGCCGCCAATGTCTCTCACTCTGCCGACGATTTCCCCGTATTTGGTACAGCCGTCTGCGATCGCGGCCAGGATGCTGGCGTAGCGGGGAATTTCCCGCAGCTCGGATTGTAGGAGAACGACCGGCTCATCGGCCAAGCTTCCCGCCTGGCCCAGCAGCAGTCTGGTGACATTGTCCCGAAGGCTCGCCTCCCGATCCACGAGCTGCAAGTAGAAGGGCACGCCGCCGAATATGCCATAGGTGACCAGCTTGTCATCGGGCCGGTAGCGGGGGACGAACTGCACCGCGTCGCGCAGGGCCAGGGGAGCCAGCTGCAGCGTGAGGGTCTTGCGGCCGTAAAGAGGGTTGCGTTCGGCCAAGAGCTCTTCCATTTGAGATATCAGTGAGCCGCAGAGCAGCAGCTTGAGATTGCCTGTCCCAGGCGCTCCAGAGTCCCAGAATTTCTGCACGATGGATGGCAGGGCCGAGTCGCTGTCGACGAGGTACGGGAACTCGTCCAGCATAACGATCAAGCCGCGCCGGCGCTCGGCGGCACGCGCAACGTAATGCAGCGCTGACAACCAGTCGCCTATGCCCGCGAGAAGCTCATCCGGGCCAAGCGTGCGAGCAATCTCGGCCTTGAAGGCTTCGAGATTCAAGGAGGAGGTAACCCTGGTCGCCTGGTAAAATATATGAAGTTGATCCTTGGCGGCTTCCCGAATCAGGGTGGACTTCCCCACGCGGCGGCGGCCGTAGACGATGACGAGCGAGGCACGGGAAGACGTGAGCTCCTGCCGCAAAGTTTCAAGCTCATGGTGACGCCCGATGAACATACATTTAGCCTAATCTAGAGTAGGTTATTTAAGATCAGGCTATTGTAAGCCAGTAACCGAGTGGCGCCAATCGCTCGCATGGTCTATCGAAGGCCGACAATGTGATAGCGTGGCGGCCAACCGTTCATACCCCGTTATCTCCCCCGATCAGGCTCCCAACGTGAGCTCGGCAGGAACGTGACGTGAGCCCGATATCTCGACTCGGCAAGCAGATCGCCGAGGTCACCGAAGCTCTGCGGCGGGTCGGCGCATCCTATGCGCTGATCGGGGGCCTCGCCCTCGCTCCTTACAACGTAATCCGTGCCACACAGGACGTCGACCTGCTCACGGACTTAGGAAAAGCTGACGAAGTCGACAGTAAGCTCCTCGAGCTCGGCTACCGTTGCCTGCACCGCAGTTCCGACGCCGCCAACTATGTCCGCGGCGATGAGCGTGTCGATCTACTCTACGCCCGTCGGCCGATCGCCCGGCGCCTGCTGGCGGGAGCGGCAGAACTGAAGACCTCCCTCGGTGACCTGCGCGTGATCAGCACGGAGGGCCTGATCGGCTTCAAGCTTCAAGGTTGGGTGAACGATCCGCGCCGCACCCAGGATTTGGAAGACATCCGGGCTTTGTTGCGTGCCAATCGTGCCAAAATGGACATGGCGGAGGTGCGCGAGTACTTTCATTTGTTTGACCGGGATTCATTGCTCGATGAGCTCCTTCGAGACACCGCTTGACCTGCCCATCGCCGGAGACGGCGGTGTTCACGTACCCGTTACCGCTCCGGAGGACCCCTATCGGACACTCGACGACCTGATGGCCGTCGTGGAAGCGCTCTGCCCCAAGTGGCCAACGCGAGGGACGTTCGTCCGCGCGGACAAGATGCTTCTTTAGCCAACTCATTCCCGCGACGCAGCGACCGGCGTGGCTTTACCTCGATGCGGATGTGAGCCAGAACCGCCGCAACAAACTTCCGACGGGGGGACGGGGGCGCTGAGCCGGGCTGGGGGCTCATCCTGTTCAGGGGACGGCGGGCGCCCGCGCTCAGATCCTGGGATGGACAAGTTCGAGCGGATCTACGAGATCGATCGCATCCTGGCGGGCCGCCGGACGCCGATCCCCCTCGCGGAGCTGAGGGAGCGGCTGGGATGCTCGGAAGCAACCGTCTACCGCCTGATTGCAGCCCTCAGAGATCACCTCGGCGCGCCGATCGAGTTCGACAAGGAGCTCGGGGGTTACAAATACGCTCCCTCCCCCGACGGCAGGGCCTATACGCTTCCGGGCCTCTGGTTCTCCGCGAAAGAGCTGCAGGCGCTCGTCGTCCTGCAGAAGCTGCTGAGCTCCCTCGGCCCAGGCCTGCTCGAGGAGTATCTCGCCCCTATCGGGAAGCGTATCGATGAGCTAATCGAGCACAAGCGGCTTCGCCTGAGTGAAGTCGGCGCGCGCATCAAACCGATCACGCTCGCGGCGCGCCCTCTCGGCGCCAGCTTCCATGTCGCCGCAAGTGCAACACTTCAGCGGCATCAGATGCGCATTCGGTATCATTCGCGCAGCAAGGACGAGCGGACGGAGCGCGTCGTCTCTCCTCAGCGCCTGATCTACTACCGCGACAACTGGTATCTCGACGCGTGGGATCACCTGCGGGAGGCGCTGCGGAGCTTTTCGATCGATCGGATCCGCGGTGCTCCGCTTCTCCCGTGAGCGAGCGCGCTGGGTCGCGGACGAGCGCTGGCATCCTCGGCAGGTGGGGCAGTTCCTGACCGATGACCGTTACGAGCTTCGCTTTCCGTACCGCGACCCTCGAGCTATGGTCAGGGCCTGCTACGTCGCTTGTCTACCGACCTCAGCGCGTGCGGCCTCAAGGGCGTCAGCCCCGACATGCTGGAGCGTACGCGTCTGTTCGTGCGGCACTATCCCCAGATGGCGAACGTCATTTCCGCACCGCCGGCACGGAATTTCCCCAGCCATGCGCAACGACTCGCTCATGAGATTTCCGCACCGGTGCGGAAATCGGTAGCGAACGGACCCGTACCGCTGGCGGCGGAGAAGATCTTGTGTCTTTCCTGGACACATCTCGCCGACATTGTCCGCATCGATGACATGCGCCTGGAGCCAGGCGTTGACTTGTGTTTGGTGCCCTCGTCCCTGCGCCCGGAACCAGTCCGTGCCCGGGAAGGGCAAAAAATGCCGTGCTTACAGCGAATACCATGTGGCGCGCGCCTTGCCACGTCGCCGCACGCGTCCCGCTATAACCAGTTCGCGGAGGCGCACTTTCAGTGTATTCCGATTCGCACCGGTGATTGACACAAGCTGTGTGATCGTCAAACGTCCTTTCGACCGCAACGCCTCGATGACTTTGAGCGATAGCTCCGGCAAATCGGCCTCGCCATGCTGAGCCATTCGCTCACCGTCCAGTTGCGTCGCAAGACTATCCTTCTGCTTCTTGAGGCAGCGCAGGAAGAATCCAATCCACGGTTCCCAATCCGGCGTTTCGCTCTTGAGAGTTATCTGCGTACGCCGGAGCGCCTTGTAGTACAGATCCTTGTTGTCCTCGATCACACGCTCGAGCGACGCGTACGGCACATAGGCATAGTCGGCTCGCAGCAAAAGGAGCGTGGTGAGCACGCGAGACAGTCGCCCATTTCCATCCTGAAAAGGATGGATTGCGAGAAACATCACGACAAAGACGGCGATGATGAGGAGCGGGTGCATCGCTTCCTCGTCGAGTGCTTTGCGCGCCCAGGCGACGAGCGACTCCATCTCGCGCGGCGTATCGAACGGAGAGGTCGTCTCGAAAACGACACCGATCTCCCGCCCGTCCCCGTCGAACGCCACGACATTATTGGAGAGGGTTTTGTAGGAACCGCGATGGCGCTCGTCCTTGTCGCTGTGACGCAGCAGGCGCTGGTGCAGCTGGCGGATATGGTTCTCCGTGAGGCGCATGTCCGCATAGGCCTCGAATACGAGGTCCATCGCTTCCGCGTAGCCTGCGACTTCCTGCTCATCGCGGGTCCTGAACGACTGCATGGAGATCGCCCGCGAGAGCAGGTCTTCGACCTCCGCGTCCGAAAGCTTCGCCCCCTCGATGCGCGTCGAGGAGCCGATGCTTTCGATGATCGCCACCTTGCGGAGCGCACCGAGTCGGTCCGGCGAGAGCGTTCTCAGCGCCTCCCATCTCCCTTTGAACTCATCGATTTCAGCGACGAGCCGTACGAGGTCTGGACCGAGGGTGAGCTTGGGCTCCTGCACGGAGGTGCCGTCCTATCCGATTCCGTACCCAATAATACCCGATTACACCCGATTATGGCCACTGTGGGAAAAGGCAAGTCGAGATGCGGCAGGGGCGCCGGGGCAAGCTAGTGAGTGCGCGAATGTACCTTGAAACCAAACACCCCTCTTGCACGTGCAACGCAAGGACGGCAACGAACGCCGACACGGACACGCGATCTTCGTGTTCGACGAGCCGGTGTGCGGAACGATGTTGATCAGCGCAGGGAGGTTGACGTGTCGACATACTGGCCTCCATTCAGATCCAATATCAATGAGATATTGCCTTTATTTAGGACCAGATTCTGCTATTATTTGCCCCATGCCCCTCCACCCCGTGCTCGAGGAGCGGCTGAACGCCGCCCTGAATCCGTCGTCCTCCTCTGTAGTACCCTTCACACGGCGGGATGCTCGATTAGCCCCGATACGGGGCAAGGCGCACGCGATCGTCGGTATGCGCCGCACGGGCAAAACCACCTTCCTGCAACAGATGCTGGCCGA
>JASHSR010000168.1 GCA_030038645.1 Gammaproteobacteria bacterium | reverse complement strand
CTGAAGTCAGAGGAGCATCCGATGTCAAATCCACTCAATGATCGCTCTCGCCGGTGGTTCCTGAGTGGCGGAAGCGCGCTCATCAGCACAACAGCCCTGGCTGGCGCGTCCGGCGCTGGCCGCGTGCGTGTCAGCGGTCAGGACGCTGCAGCACTCATCGCACTGAGCGCAAGTGACGCTGTCGCCGCCATGCGCTCAGGTGATCTGCCCGCGGAGACCTATGCAAACGCGCTGCTCGATCGGGCGCAGCGGCTCGAGCGATTGAACGCCTTCTGCACGTTGCATCCGGAGCAGGTGAGAGCGGCGGCTCAGGCGGCCGACCAGCGCCGCACGGCAGGGCGCGCACTCGGCAGGCTTCATGGGTTGCCTCTACCGGTCAAGGACAGCGTCGACACCCGAGCACTGCCGACTTCGGATGGGACCCGAGCGCTCGAGAACTTCAGACCCCGAGCAGATGCGGCGGTGCTGCGGCCGATCTTTGCGCAGGACGCAATCCTCATGGGCAAGACCAATCTGCACGAGCTCTCGCTCGGATGGACGAGCAACAACGCGACCTTCGGCGCTGTGCGCAACCCCTACGATCTCACGCGCACGCCAGGCGGCAGCAGTGGCGGTTCAGCCGCCGCAGTGGCTGCCGGCATCGCGCCCCTCGCGATCGGCGAGGATACATGGGGCTCGATCCGTGTGCCGGCCTCGTTCTGCGGGATCGCCGGGCTGCGGCCCACCCACGGGCGCTACCCTGATGCAGGGGTCATGCCGCTCTCGCACGATAAGTTCGATCAGGTGGGGCCACTCGCGCGTTCCGTGGCAGACATCATCCTGTTCGATTCAGTGGTGACGGGGGAGCGGGAGATGCTCTCCCCGCCCCCGCTGCGTGGGGTGCGACTCGGGATATCGCCCCGGTATCTCGAGGCGGAGATCGACCCCGAGTGTGGTCGAATCGTGGAGGAGGCGCTCGGCAAGCTGTCGAAAGCCGGCGCCCGCATCGTGACGGCGGAACTGCCTCCCCTGCTGCGAGAGGCTTCTGCCGTCGTGACCTCGATTCTGACGTATGAGCTCCTCGACAGCATCGCGGGATTTCTGAAGGCAGAGGACACGGGCGTCACGCTCGATGAAGTCATTGCCCAAGCCGGCCCAAGCGTCAGGCCGCTCCTCGAGGGAGGACGCCATCCCGGACCCCCCGAAGCGTATCGCGCCGATCTGCGCAAACGGAAACAGATCACGGTGGCGGCGGCTCGTTACTTTCGCGAGCACCGCATCGACGCGCTCGCCTTCCCACCTACGCTCATGCCCGCCTTCCCGCAGGGAGATCCGGCCAGCGTGAGCATCGCGGGCCGACAGGTGGAGCTGGTTACGGCGATCGGTCGCAACATTTCACTCGGCAGCTGCGCGGGACTCGCCTGTCTCGTGCTGCCGGCCGGAATGACGGCGGACGGACTACCCGTGGGACTGGAGTTCGACGCCCCGGCGGGAGGCGACCGGCGGCTCCTCGCGCTCGGACTGTCGCTCGAGCGGGCGCTCGGACCGATTCCGGCGCCACGACTTTCTGCTTGAGACCGGCCGCTGCATGGCCACCGGGGTTAGCCCGCCGTCGTTTCTGTCCTTCGTAGCCTTCACGATCCGTCCCACCGTTTGTGGTACAGACCGTGTAGCAGCTCACGTTATACAGGCCCTCGATATGCCTGATCCATATGAAAAAACAAGCACTTACGCGCAAAATTGGGGAAGTTGGGGTGGACGATGGGACTCGAACCCACGACAGCCGGGATCACAACCCGGGGCTCTACCAACTGAGCTACGTCCACCGTCGAAACACTTGAGCGCGGTCCTCGACAGCTCGTCGCAGTTGCCATCCCTGGCGGCGGCGCACCCAGCCGAGCCATCCTGGCTCGGCGCTCGCCGCTTGAGCCGCGGCTCGCCCCTGGCGGCGGCGCGCCCGGCAGGACTCGAACCTGCGACCCTCGGCTTAGAAGGCCGATGCTCTATCCGGCTGAGCTACGGGCGCACTGAAAATCGAAGCCGCCGCGGCCCGTGATGGTCGGGGCAGAGGGATTCGAACCCCCGACCCTCTGCTCCCAAAGCAGATGCGCTACCAGACTGCGCCATGCCCCGTCCTCAAGAGCCCTCGCGCTCAGCCGGACCTCGCCCCACGGGGGCGCGCATCATACGGAACCGGCCCGAGCAGCGTCAATTTAGCGATAAAGCGGCGCGAGATCCGAGGACTGATCGGCGGAGCCGCGCTTGGGCCGCGGCAGATCCGCGAGCGCCGCATCGAGCGCCTCGCCGCTCCAGGGCTCACCGGCATAGCACGCCCGATCGAGCGCCTGGATGAGGGCCGCCAAACTCGGGTCGTCGACCTGCTTGGCGAGCGCATTGAGGCCGGTCGGGGCCGACTCGGGCCAGGCCGCGCGAACCCACGCGAGCAGATGGCGCCGAGCGCCGGCCGCCTCGTTTCGCCGACAGGCCAGACGGAACGCCGCGCGCGCGGTCGCCGCGCCGGGCACGAGCGACGCCGGCGTTGACCGGCGCCCCGCCTCAGGGGTTGCCCCGAGACCCTCGCCCGGACTTGCCTCTCGCCCGCCCTGCCCAGGCTGCGAAGCGGCAAACGCCGAGTCCGGATGGCTCGGCTGGGTGCGCCGCCACCGCTGACGATCACGGCCCGAAGCGGGCTCGACACGCTTACGCGAGCGCAGCCATGCGCCGAGCGTCACGAGCCAAGCCAGCGCCAGGGCCGCGCTGACGCCGACCCATACCAGGCGCCCTGCAAGGAGATGCCGTCCCAACAACGCTCCCGGTGCCTGCGGCCCCGCGCGCGGGGCCGACGCCGGTGCCGCAGCCGTGGGGGCGGTTACCGCACCCGGACGGGAGCTCGCTGTGGCAGCCGGCGCAGGCGTGCGCGCGGCACTCGCTGCTCCGGCCGCGGCCGGAGCGCTCACTTGCGGCGACGGGCTGGATTGCGTGGACAGCGGGGAGCCCGCAGCAGGCGCCACGACGAGCGTCCGCGGGGGCAGAGTCACCTCGCGCGCCTGATTGCTGCGAGTGTCCCACCACTCGAGTCTCAAGGCCGGGATCGTGAAGCGCCCCGGCTGGTCGGCGATCAACGCGATGCTCTGCGTGCGGGTGCCCACGACGCTGACGCCGCGAGCCGCGTCGCTCAGCTTCGCCTCGTCCGGATAGGCCTTCAGGCCTGCGGGGAGCTGCAGCAGCTGCGAGAGGTCGGGCAGCTGCGCGGCGGTGAGGCCCACCGCCTGAAGATCGAGGTCTATCGTGACCGGATCGCCGGCCTGCGCCTGCAACGAGGCCGGGTGCCACACGCTCTGCAGTGTCACCTCGCTCGCCGGCATCCAGTAGCTGCCCACGGCGCCCGCGGGACGCGGGCGCACGTCGAGCGCGATCGGATCGCCGTGCAGGCGGATGGGCTTGACGGTGGAGAGCACGTTGCCGAACGGCGTGGGGCCGAAGAAGCCCGCGAACGGATCGTTGAGTGCGGAGTCCGCGGGATTGCCCAAGGCGACCTGCGCATCGAGCTCCGGGCCGGGAAGGCTCAAATGTCCGCTGTGTTGCGGAAACAGAACGTAGTGCCGCGTGACCACCTCGTAGGATTGACCGCCGCGCGAGACGCTGCCGGTCTCGTCCGCTCCGACTTGGCGGATGACGACATCACGGGTGCCAGAGAAGCTGATGCGGGGGCTGTAGAGCGCCTCGCGTGTGTAGAGTCGCACGGTCAGCGTGACGGCGGCCTGAACGTACGGCTGCGATGGAGCGAACTGCGTCTCGAGAAACACCTGCCGGCCGCGCGATGCTGCGCCGGCCGACGGCGCGCCGCTGCCGGTACCGACGCCGCTGCCGCTCCCGGCTGCGGCCGATCCGGAGACATCGAGCTCGAGCGCGGAACTCCTCTGACCGTCCCACGCGAGCGCCGGCACGATCAGCCGGCCGGCGTGCTTCGGAGAGAGCGTGATCGTGAGTTGTGTCTTCGCCGAGCTGCTCCCGTTCAAGATCTCGAGCGTCGTCGTGCGATTGGACCCTAGAACGTCGAAGTCCCGCTCGAGCGGCGTGAGGTCGGGCTCGCTGCTCGTCTGTCCCTCGTACTCGAGCGTCAATTGAACGGAGTCGCCCGGCACCACTTGATTGCTATCGAGCCAGGCCTTCAACGCCGCGTGCGCCGGCGTGCTCGACAGGGCGAAAGTCAGACCTGCCGCGATCGCGAAGCTCACCGTCGCGAGCCACCGCCGCCGCCAGCCGTCACTCTGCCCGTGACCCTGAGCGCGGCCCCGCGCGCGGCCTCGATCGAGGCCCTGGGTGTGGCCCCGCGCGCGACCGAGCGGACTCGCGCTCACAGCCAACCCCTGCGCGCGAGCAGCGCGCCGAGGAGAATGAGCGGCGGAAGCAGCCATACGCCCTCGTTGCTGAAGTGCGCGACTCGGACTCTCGCGACCGCGGTCGCCCGCGCGGAGAGCGCGCGGGAGTGCTCCGCCTGCAGCTCCGCGATCAACTTGGGGAGCCCGGCGAGCGAGACCAAGCGGCCACCGCCCGCCGCCGCGATCCGGCGAAGCTCGTCGGTCGCGAGCCGCGTGAGCACTGTACGGCCCGAGGCGTCCTTGACGAAGCCGCCGCTGCCGTCCGGCTCAGGCGCGCCTTGCGGAGTGCCGATGCCCACGACATCGACGGTCGCCCCCTGCCGGCGCAAGCGCTCGGCGGCAAGCATCGCCTCCGCGGGATCGAGGGAACCGTCCGTCAGGACGATGACCTGGCCGCGCACCCCCTGGCTCGCGCGGAGCAATCGGCCCGCCTCATCGAGCGCCGGCGCGAGCAGATGCCCGGACTCGGGCATCAGGCTTGGATCCAGCGGCCGCATCAGTTCCCGCACGGTCGCCACGTCGGTCGTGAGCGGCGCAACCGTGTGAGGCTCGCCGGCGAAGACGACGAGGCCGACTCGAGCGTCGCGCGCGCCGGAGAGGATGTCCTCGATCGCGTAGCGCGCTCGGGTCACGCGGTCGGGCTCCACGTCCTTCGCAGACATCGATGGCGAGAGATCGAGCACGATCACCCAGGCGGCGGGCAGGCGGAATGCCGGGCTCTGCCGCCGCCGCCACGCCGGACCCGCGAGCGCGACTACGGCGAGCGTCCAGGCGACCGAGAGCCACAGCACCGGAGAGCGCTCGCGGCCGGCGGCGCTCAACCGCACGAGCGGCTGCAGGTCCGAGTCGACGAGCTTGGACCAAGTCGGATTGCGCTGGCCGCGGCGGGCCAGCACCACTGTGAAGAGCAGCAAGGCAGGGAGCGCGAGCAGCCACGCGGGATGCAGGAAGTGGAAGGCGTCGAGGCTGCTCACGCCCATGCGGGGCTCCCGATCCAGGCCGCCGGAATGCTGAGCAGCACGGCGAGCGCGAGCGGCCACTCGAACCACTCATCGATGGGACGCAGCCACTGCTTGCGGCCGGCCGCCGGCTGCAGCCGGTCGATCTGGCGGTAGATCGCCTCGAGCGCGGAAGCGTCGGTTGCGCGGAAGTACTCCCCGCCGGTCGCCTTGGCGATGGCGCGAAGCGTCGTCTCGTCGAGCTCGTCGTTGCCTTGGGTCCAGCCGAACGGCCCCTCGCCCGGCGCCGCGCCGACGCCGATGGTGTAGATCCGCAGTCCCACCTGCGCCGCGAGCCGCGCGGCCTCGATCGGCGGCATGACGCCCGCATTGCTTTCCCCGTCCGTGAGCAGGATCAGAACGGGCTGGCGCGCGCCGCGCGCCTTGGGGTCGAAGCCCGGCTCGGCGCGCAGCCGTTTGATGGCGAGTCCGATCGCATCCCCGATCGCGGTCTGCGTGCCGGCGACGCCGACCACGGCCTCGTCGAGAAACTGATGCACCGCCCTCAAGTCCGAGGTGAGCGGCGCCTGAATGTAGGGCCGCGTGCCGAAGAGAATGAGGCCGACGCGGTCTCCCTGGCGATGATCGATGAACTCTCCGGCAACCCGCTGCACCGCCTCCAGGCGGCTCTCGTTCCCTCCCATGTCCTCAGTCGCCATCGACCCGGACACATCAACGGCGAGCAGCAGCCGCCGGCCACTCGTGGGCGAGGGCACCGGAGCGCCGAGCCACTGCAGCCGCATGGCCGCGATCACGAGCGCGAGCCACGCGGCGCCGAACAGCACGCGGCCGCGGCGGCTCACCGCCCCGTCGGCGTCGCGAGGCGCAAGGAGCTGAGCGAAGGGCAGGTACAAGGCCGAGCCGGGCGGCTCGGCAGCGCGGCGCACGCGATAGCTGAGGAGCGGAAGGGGCAGGAGCAGCGCCATCCATGGCCATGCGACATGGATCAACTCGCGAGTCCTCCTCGGCCGGGCGGCATCGTCATGGCGCGGGCACCTTGGCGAGCAGCTCATCGACGCAGGCCTGAGCCGTCACGCCCCGCGCCTGCGCGGCGTAGTCGAGCAGCAGGCGGTGCCGCAGAGCGTCGGCCGCGATCGCCTGCACGTCCTCCGGGCTCACGAAGGCCCGCCCGTCGAGCCACGCGAGAGCACGGGCACCGCGCTCCATCGCGATGGCCGCGCGCGGGCTCGCGCCCCATCGGACCCAATCGCGCAGCTGCGCGCTGTAGTGCTCCGGACGGCGCGTCGCGTCCACGAGCGCGGCGATGTACTCGGCGACGGGATCGGACAGGACGAGCGCGAGCACCTCGGCCCGCGCGGCGAAGACCATCTCCTCGCTCACCCGGCGCGCGGGCGGCGCGAGCTCGCGGTGCGCGATGGCCTCGCGCCGGGCGAGCGCCATGATCTCGAGCGTCCTCGCCCGGTCGGGGTAATCGACGCGGGTATGCAACATGAACCGGTCGAGCTGGGCTTCCGGAAGCGGATAGGTGCCTTCCTGCTCGATGGGGTTCTGGGTGGCCATCACGAGGAACAGCCGCGGCAGCGCATAGCTCGCCGCCCCAACGCTCACTTGCCTCTCGGCCATCGCCTCGAGCAGCGCAGACTGTACCTTGGCAGGAGCGCGATTGATCTCATCGGCCAAGATCAGATTATGGAAAAGCGGGCCGCGCTGAAAGCGGAAAGTCCCCTCCTCCGGGCGAAAGATGTCCGAGCCCGTGAGGTCGGCCGGCAGCAGGTCGGGCGTGAACTGCATGCGCTGGAAGTCGCACTCGAGTGCCTGCGCGAGGGCCTTGATCGCGCGCGTCTTGGCGAGCCCCGGGGGCCCCTCGACGAGCAGGTGCCCATCGGCGAGCAGCACGACGAGCAGGCGCTCGACCAGGGTCTCCTGCCCGATGATCTGGCTCGTCAGGTACTCGCGAAGGCCGGTGAACGCGCTGCGCGCGGAGCTCGTCTGATGGTGAGTTTCTGGTGTGGCAAGACCGCCAATACCCGTGGTCATTAATCGACCCCTCGCTGCTCTGGTGACTCTTCGGCGGCCCGATGGCCCCTCGCTGCCTGTCGAGGCGAGTTGACCGGCCCGCGCCCGTTACAGTTCCGCAACAATTTACGTGCGCCGCCAGGAGGTCTTGCCGTCGGGCTTGTCCTCCAGGACGACCCCCGCGCGGGCGAGCTCGCCGCGGATCCGGTCCGCCTCGGCCCAGTTCCTTGCCGCACGCGCTGCCGCGCGGGCGGCGATCAGCCGGTCGATGTCGGCATCGCTCACGGCCGCCGCGGGGGTGCCGGGACCTACGGAAAGGCTATCCGTTGCGCCTGTCGCGTCAACCCCGGCGGAGGCCGGGCCGCTCGCCCCGTCCCCGGGTGGCTTCGCGCGCCTGAACCACCGCTCGGCCGGCAGGGTGAGGATTCCGAGCACCTGGCCGAGCGCCTGCAGCTCCGCGCCGAGCGCGGCCGCGCGCGCTCCGTTCCCAGCGGCTCTCGAGGAGTTCACCTCGCGCGCGAGCGTCTGCAACGCGGCGAGGGCCTCCGGCGTGTTGAAGTCGTCATCCATGGCCGAGTGGAAGCGCTCCGTGTGCTCCGTGTGCCCCCTGTGCTCCGTGGTCTCAAGGCGCTTGCTGTGCTCCGGCGGCCCCGTGATCTCCATGGGCTCCGTACGCCTGGTGGGCTCCGTACGCTTGGTGGGCTCCGTCTCCGCCTCGGCCGAGGCCGAGGCCGAGGCCGCCGGCACGGCCGGCAAGTCCCGCAGCGCGGTGTAGAGCCGGCCGAGCGCCGCATCGGCCTGATCGAGCTGGTCCGCGGAGTAGCTGATGGGCCCCCGATAGTGGCTCGAGAGCACGAAGTAGCGGATCACCTCCGGATCGCGCACGCGCTTCAACGCCTCCCGGATCGTGAAGATGTTGCCGAGCGACTTCGACATCTTCTCGTTGTCGAGCGTGAGGAACCCGTTGTGCATCCATACCCTCGCGAACTCATCGCCGCTCGCCGCGCACGACTGGGCGATCTCGTTCTCGTGATGCGGGAACTTCAGGTCGAGGCCGCCGCCGTGGATGTCGAAGCGCGTGCCGAGCAGCTGCTGCGACATGACCGAGCACTCGATGTGCCAGCCGGGCCGCCCCGGTCCCCACGGCGAGGGCCACCGGGGCTCGCCGGGCTTCGAGCGCTTCCAGAGCACAAAGTCGAGCGGATCGCGCTTCGCCTCGTCGATCTCGACGCGCTCGCCGGCGCGCAGCTCGCTCAGGCGCTCCCCCGAGAGCCTCCCGTAGGGCGCGAAGCGCGCGACGGAGTACATCACGTCCCCGTTCGCCGCCGGGTACGCGTAGCCCTTCTCGATGAGCGTTCGCGTCATCTCGATCATGCCCGCGACGTACTGCGTGGCGCGCGGCTCGTGATCCGGGCGCAGGATGCCGAGCGCGTCGTAGTCGCGGTGCATCTCGCGGATGTAGCGCTCGGTGAACGCGCCAATCTCCTCGCCGCGCTCCGCCGCGCGCTGGATGATCCGGTCGTCGATGTCGGTGATGTTGCGGACGAACGTGACCGCGAAGCCCCGATGCGTGAGATACCGGCGCACGACGTCGAAGACGATCTTCGAGCGGGCGTGTCCCATGTGGCAGAGGTCGTACACGGTATCGCCGCACACGTACATGCCGATGTGTCCGGGCCGCAGAGGCGCAAGCGGCTCCTTGCGCCCGGTGAGCGAGTTGTAGATTTCAATCACGGTGCGCTCGGGGGAGTCACGCTGCACTCGGGAAAGTCACGATGGGCTCGGCGGTCGCCCTGCGCTCAGGCGAACCGCGCGAGCCGCTCGCGGACTTCGCCGGGCGGGATGGCCTTCAGGAGCGGCGCGAGCTCGGGGCCCTGCGCACGGCCGGTGAGCGCGGCGCGCAGCGGCATGTAGAGC